>JABDLZ010000154.1 GCA_013001705.1 Flavobacteriales bacterium | reverse complement strand
GACATCGGCCTGCTCATAGCGTAATGAGGAGAAAGGGATACGCAGTTCTGTGCTCCAGCCATCTTCATCGATGTATGATGCCGCATTCCAAAAGGTATTCCAGGAGTCATTGAAGTCCTCCCCATTGCGACTGATCTCCAGGTCCTGCCGGGCGCCCAGGGGATTGGTACGGAAGACCAAGGTATTGAGCATATCGTTGTAAGAATCGATGTAGAACTCGAAGTAGTCATCGGCCGATTGGGTCTTGTCCCTCTCCAGGGTAGTAGCGAAGACTTGCGAGGGATCGGAGAAAAACATCTTGGCCCCTACGTATAGAAAGTGTTCATCGTACAACACCTTGACCTCTACCCGTTCGGTGGCATCAGCTCCTAGACTGGGCTCTATCTGTTTGAAATCGGTGAGTTCAAAACCCTTTTGCCAGACCGCTTCATCTACTTTGCCATCAATGGTGATGGGTCCATCGGTCTGGGGAATGGATACCACTTGCCCTGATAGCTGCACACAGCATGTGCACACAAAGAAACCCACCCACCATGCTTTCGATATCATACACCTATCTTCTGCAGGCAATCTAAGCGAGTGGAGTCCTTTCAGCGTCAGGCTTTACATGAAACGCTCGAATCTCTATGTGAACGGTCGAGCTTTCCTATCCTTCTTTAGACGGAATCGGCCTTCGCTCAAGCCCTCCAAGTATAGAATGCCTTGGTGGCATCTCTCAGCTCCCTACGTGAGGGCCCGAACTTCTTCTCGATCCGACCGAAATAGTCATCGGTGATCTTCTCCTTGTATGGTAGATCTTCATCGGTGATCTGAGGCACGCGTTTCTTGATGGCGGCCTTGAATTCGGCCCAGTATTTCTTGCGTATCTCCATGTACGGACCTCTGTTGCGAGATTCTATACTCGGCTCGGAAGATGCTTTGGATTCCTCTTGGGCCTTGAAGGGACTCTGCTCCTTCATGCCTACGGTATGTTTGCTTGTGTTCTCTTGATTCTTCATACTGGTTTTTTATAAGATTCGACTTCGATCAAATGGCCTGGGACCGAACAGTATCGGTCGATACTGCAAATTCCAATTCCATTCCGATCTTCCTTAAAACACCTCCTTTGGCTGAAAACCCGCTGATACCAAGGCCTATAGAGGCATGGTCTTCGATCGGAATAATAAGGAGTCCATGAAGGCATGTAGACCGATCTCTACATGGTGTGGATGTATTACAGACATGCCCATCCAGCCACTCAAGCCTGTAGCAGAGCCAATTTTGCCAATCCTACACTCTTCTAAGAAACCGTCATTCCGAGACCCGAGGACTCGGGACGAGGAATCCCTCCAAAACAAGACCGAGCTCGATCAGCAACTGTCTCTCAAGGCCCTGAACATTAACAAGCCTTAACATCTCCGTATCGATGATTCATAGAATTTCGTCCTTGAATCGAAACAGAACATCATGCACAAGACTATTCTACCCGCGCTCTTTTGCGCTCTACTTATGGCCTCCTGCTCTGACAGCCCTTCTGTACTCAGCGAGTCAAAGACCCCTCCCTCCTCTTCCATCACGGATGAAAGCGCATCTGAACTTTCTACGGTAGAAGTGGATAAAGCGTCTCAGGCACGTATTGATTCCTTTATGACGGTGCATACAGCATCCGGCCTATTTGCTGGAGTGGTCGGGGTGTACACGGGTTTTGATGAGGATTTCGTCAAGGCCTACGGTCAGCGAAACTCGGAGAAGGACCTCCCTTTCGAGCGGCAGACCCGGGTCAACATCGCCTCTTTGGACAAACTCTTCACCACCGTGGCCATCCTGCGATTGGTGCAAGAAGAGAAGCTGGACCTCGAACAGAAGGTCAAGGACATCCTTCCAGAACTGAGCGACCCACGTTCCGATGAAGTGACCCTACTCAATCTCTTGAACCATACCTCTGGATACGGTATGTATTGGGACGACCCCTATTTCCAGGAGAATATGGAAGAACTCACCAGTATACCCGCCTATATGGCCTTTTTGAAGGATGCACCCATCGCCTTTGAACCCGGCAGCGAGCAGCAGTACAGCAATACCGGCTTTGTGCTGCTCGGAGCGGTGATCGAGAAGGTGACCGATGGGACTTACTACGATTATATCGAATCCCTTATCCTCGACCCTCTGGGAATGGAGAACACGGGCTATCGCATCGATTTTCAAGATGACCGTCTGGCGACAGGCTATATGCGTGATCCGCAAGACCCCGAGGCTCCCCTACAACCTGCCGATCCCTTCACCCCCATCATGGGTAACAGTGCCGGAGGCGGTTACTCCACTCTGGATGATCTGTATCGGTTTGTGAAGGCATTCTATGCGGGAGAACTCTTGGATCGGGAAGGAATGGTACTCACGACCACTCATTTCGAACGGTCAGTAGGAGAATTGAAGGGCCTGCTATTGGGTGGAGGGGCTCCAGGTGCCAACTCCATCATCGACTATGACATCGATGCCGACCTCTTGATCATCGTACTCTCCAACTATGATCCACCCGGTGCTGAGGAGGCTGCGCGTACAATTCGGGGGTTGATCTTGAAGCCGTAGTTCTTACAAGAGCTTAGCTCAATTTTTCAACTAGATGCAACTCCGTAATTCCTACGTTGAGTTCAGGCTATGTACTGAACCTGTCGAATGTAACAGGTGATACGTTGACCCAGAATTGAGACATCGATTCAAAGAAATTTCCCCAAAGTTT
>JABDLZ010000153.1 GCA_013001705.1 Flavobacteriales bacterium | reverse complement strand
GATTAGAATAGATCAGACAGGATTTGCACCACAATTTTTCCACTTCGAGGATATCCCTCAGCTAGAGCTGAACACGACCTACAAGGTCAGGGCCAAACATATGTTGAGATTCACCGCAAACGGATCGATTGGAGAGTATTGGAGCGACTACGGACCATATTGTACCATCGGAATCGCAGGTCCTGAGATAACACAACTTCTACCTCAATACTGCAACAGTGTCGAACCCTATGGCTTTGATGATTACATACAAGCTTATGCGGTGACCTTTGCTGATCAGTATCGATTCACTCTAGATGATGGGGTCAGCTCTATTCAAGCAACGAGTACTTCGTATACCCTGTTTTTAGATAATGTCCCCGGCCTAGAATTCAACAGTACCTATTCGGTCACTGTGCAGAGCAGGGTCAATGGTCTCTGGTCCGACCCTGGACCGGCCTGCGATGTGAATATGGTCACAACCGTTCCACCAACAGCTTTACAAGCTGCATACTGCAATGGGAATTATGACTACCCCTCTGCACAATACATCTTCGCTGATTACATAGGCGGGGCAGACAAATACGAGTGGGGATTCACACCGGTGGGAGGAGGGCCTGCGCAGTATCAGTTGACCAACGGCTATTCACTCGCATTCCACTGGGCCAGCAGTCTGAATCTACAGGCAGGAACATCCTATAGTGTCGCCATCCGCGCGCGATTGGCAGGGCAATGGGGGAGCTATGGAGCTGAATGCCCGATTAATTTGAATTCTCCATCTATGGAGTCATCCGATGGCTTTGCGGCAAAGGTGGACTTGGATCGGCCGTCACCTCTCATCCTCTATCCGAATCCTAGTTCAGGTGAATTCAGAATACTGGCTGAGATCACTACGGAAGAAATTGGATCGGCCAGCGTGCTTGTAGTGGATGTGATGGGGAGAGAAGTGTATTCTGAGAATATTCCTGTGAAAGGGAGCACATTGAATAATGTGATACGACTGCCCGAAAGTATCCGGTCGGGAATGTATCGGATCCAAGTCTCATTGGCCGAAACCTTGCACGATACCGAGATACTCATTGACAGAACAATGCGCTAGCATAACACTGTGGAATACTTGCTATGCATTGCTCAGAAAAACAAAGCAATTTCTTTACAAAAGACACTCATTTACAGATATTTGCACACTTCGGACTGAAAGCCCACCGGTAGTCGATGGGCACATTGCGTTCTTTTAAAGCTTAACAGATGATCAGAATAGGTACCCTCCTACCCTCCTTGACTATTCTAACCCTACTATTCTTTACAACTTCAGCATTTGCACAGACATCGGTCTGGAGCAATGCGACCTCTGCCGACTTCCGCGCTCCCTTGAAAGAGCGGATAAGCATTCCTATGCAAAAGCGTACGGTCTCACTGGATGCGCAACAGTTCTTAGACCTAGCAGGTGAGGCTACCTATCGATTTGCCTCTGGGAAGCAGGTTCGTCCCATTATGATATTTCCTATGCCAGATGGTGAAGACCAGGCTTTTGAATTGATGCGTACCCAATTGAAGCATCCGGATCTTGCTGCCCGCTATCCAGAACTTCTCTCCTTTGTGGGAAGAGGAATCGATGATCCAACTGCCAGCATCCGCATCACCTACTCACCCTATCTAGGTTTTCACGGAATGATCCGTTCAGGTGAGCACAGCACGGTGTACATCGACCCGATGACCACTGATAAGGTCCATTATAGCAGCTATTACAGAAGCGACCTCCAGGTGCCGGAAATCGACTTCGAGTGCCTGACAGAAGGTGCAGATGCTTCGCAGAAGATCAATACTGTAGGTTCTCTCCCAGGCCCCTTGGGTGACTGTAATCTGAGAAGATATCGTTTGGCCCAATCATGTACCGGTGAATATTCCCAATATCATATCACTCAGGCCGGAGGAAGTACTGGAACGACAGCCGGAGATAAGGCAATCGTACAAGCTGCCATGGATGTGACCATGGCCCGTGTCAATGGTGTATATGAGGAGGACATGGGAATCACGATGCAGTTTGTAGCTAACAATGACCTGGTCATCTATTTGGATGCTGCAACTGATCCTTGGACCGGTGAATACAATACCACTACGGCTCAAACACTGGATGCGCAGATAGGTGTGAACAACTACGATATCGGTCACAACTTCAATACCTCAGGTGGTGGAAATGCGGGGTGTATCGACTGTGTGTGCGAAGCGATAAGCCAATCGGGCACTCATAAAGGACGAGGATATACGGGTAGAAGTGCTCCGATAGGCGACCCTTTCGATATCGATTATGTGGCGCATGAAATGGGGCACCAATTCGGTGGATACCATACCCAGAGTAACCAGAGTTGTCGATCCGGTGACGGCACTACCGAAGTAGAGCCTGGGTCGGCTAGTACCATCATGGGGTATGCAGGTATCTGCTCGGCCAACGTGCAGAATAATAGCGATGACTATTTCGCTTATGTGAATATCCGTGATATGGTGGGTTCCTTGTTCGATGCTAACAATTCATCAAGTTGTTTCGAATTGATCACTTCTGGAAACGCGGGACCAAGTTCGGATGCAGGTCTGGACTATACGATTCCTATCTCCACGCCCTTTGTATTGGAAGGAATAGGATCCGACCCGGACGATACAGGATTGACCTATTGCTGGGAACAGAACGATCCAGAGAATCCGGCTTCGAATTCAGCGCCTACACCTACGCGATTGGTCGGTCCCATGTTTCGCTCATTGAATCCAGTCAGCGTACCGGATAGATACATGCCGAATCTTACTGATCTGGTCAATAATGTGAGCCCTACCTGGGAAGTACTCCCAGCTGTGAGTCGGAATATGGAGTTCGCGTTTACGGTGAGGGACATGAATCCAAATTCTGGATGTACCTCGAGTGATCTTATGTCGGTGACTACTGAAGTGACTGCAGGTCCATTCCTTGTGCAGAGTCCCAATACCTCAGCCGTTTCATGGACGGCTTTCACTTCTGAAACGGTCACGTGGGATGTAGCGAATACCACTGCTGCTCCTGTGAGTTGTGCCAATGTGGATATATTCCTTTCTACAGATGGCGGGTTCACTTATCCGATCACTCTCGCGACAGGAGTGACCAATGATGGTTCGCATACCATCACAGTACCTAATACAGGAACCTCTACTGCTCGGGTAATGGTAAGAGGTGCAAATAATATCTTCTTCGACATATCAAATGAGAACTTCACAATAGTACCCGGTGCCGCAAATGACTTCACACTATCGGTCACAAGTGATGTGGCCAATAGTTGTAAACCTGCAGATACCACCTATGACATTCAGGTGAATCAGATAGGGACATACACCGAGCCAGTGACCTTGTCCATCAGTGGACTTCCTGCAGGTGCGACCAGCAGTTTCTCCACCAATCCGGTCGCTACTCCGGGTACCAGTGTCCTGACCATATCCAACACAGGCGCGGTAACACCCGGTTCCTATTCTATGACATTGACGGGTACAGCTACTACTACTCCCAAGACAGTCGATCTTACGTTGATTGTAAGCGAGACGCCTAGCGGACCCGTGACTCTCTTGACTCCAGCCGATGGTGCTGTAGGAGTAGATGTACCTGCAGACTTCAGCTGGACCGCGCTGTCCGGTGATGGAGTGAACTATACCATTGATATTGCGCTGGACAATGGATTTACAACTATCGTTGATGGCCAAAGCGGCTTGACTTCGCCTAACTATACTTCAACAACGTTGAATTCGAATACGACCTATTATTGGAGAGTGACCGGAGCTAATGCCTGTGGAAGTGCGGGAGTCTCATCTACCTTTTCCTTTACTACGTCCAGCTGCGGTACTTTCCTGAGCTCGGATGTGCCTAAGACGATCTCAGCATCAGGAACTCCGACCGTTACATCGATATTGAATGTTCCGATAACAGGTGTGATTCAAGACGTGAATGTGGTCAATCTTTCTGGGACACATTCTTGGATATCGGATCTCGATGTCACGCTCACCAGCCCTACTGGAACCATAGTGCCATTGTTCAATGATATCTGTGGAAGCCAGGACGATTTCAACCTGCAATTCGATGATGAAGCGGCATCCGCAACGATACCTTGTCCTCCAACTACGGGTCAATTCTACCAACCCACAGGAAATCTATCTGACTTCAATGTTGAAGATCCGAACGGAAACTGGACCTTGACAATATTTGATGATACCAATGAGGACGGAGGAGAATTACTCTCATGGGGACTTGAGATATGCTACGGTCCTATACCGGCCTGCCCACAACCTACCGCCTTGGGTGTAAACAATATAACCGGCTCAGGTGCTGACCTTTTCTGGACAGAGAATGGATCGGCAACGACTTGGGATATTGAAATTGGGGCTGCCCCATTTACCCCTACGGGTACCCCTACGATTACAGGGGTGACCAATCCATACACATGGACAGGTGGTGTTCCGGTGACTGAGTATGAATTCTATGTCAGGGCCGATTGTGGGCCTAGTGATGGCCCCAGTCTATGGAGTGGACCATATGCATTCACTACTGTAAATGGACCTATACCTCCCATCAATGGTGTGAGCTGTGGTGCAGGAGAAACGTCTACTTACATTTTCACCGAAGAGTTCGACTCTGTAGGTGGGTGGACTGGGGATATCACTTCTTCTGATGTCAATGGGAATTGGGAGATACCCGGCAATGCCGCTTCAAATAATACAGGACCCAGTGCTGGTCATAGCGGAGGTGCAACGAGCTACACCAATTATGAGGCTTCGGGAAGTTCATCAGCAATCGCTGATCTTATTTCACCAGCTATATCTCTTACATCAGCTGTAAGTGACGTAGAGTTGTCCTTCTATTTCCATGCATACGGTGCTGCTATGGGCACTCTTGATGTAGGGATAGGCTCCAGTGCTTCGGGACCATTTACCAGTCTTTTCAAATGGGATGGACAGCTTCAAACATCCTCCGGAGCAGCTTGGCAACCCGTTGGTATCGACCTATCGGCCTATGCTGGACAGGTCATATATCTCAGATTTCAAAATGCAGGAACCGGTACAAGCTTCACAGGAGATATGTCCATCGACTTTGTTCGGGTCCAGATATGTGAGAGTATTAGTACTTGTGCCCAGCCGACAGCGCTAGGAAGTTCAAACGTCACGACTACGAGCGCAGATCTGGCATGGACGGCCAATGGCGGAGAATCAGAATGGTCGATAGAGTATGGAGCTTCTGGCTTCACTTTAGGTTCAGGAACGACCATCGCTTCGACCAATTCCAATCCATATCCATTGACTGGATTGAGTCCGAGTACCGATTATGATTTTTATGTCAAGGCCATTTGTGGTGTGGGTGATGAGAGTGTATGGTCTGGACCAGAATCCTTTACTACCCTCAACGCGACCAATACTCCGTGTGTGGGAGGATTTGCAGGTCCTTATCCCTGTGAAAACTTCGATCTACAAGGACATTTGAGCCTGGCTGATATGGGTGCGACAGGAGGAGTCGAGGGGAGCGATATATGGGGTTGGACAGACCCGCTGGATAGCAAGGAATACGCCATCATGTGCCTGACCAATGGAACAGTATTCATAGATGTCACTGATGCTTTGAATCCGAGATATCTGGGATCATTACCTACTCAAGCCGGAAGCAACTTCTGGAGAGACGCCAAAGTATATCAGAATCATGCCTACATCGTGGCGGATAATGTAGGTTCCCATGGTATGCAGGTCTTCGATCTCACTCAATTGAGAACGGTGACAACACCACAGACATTTACTGCAACAGCAGTGTATAATGGTGTAGGAAGTGCGCATAACATCGCAATCAATGAGGCTACCGGATTTGCCTATATAGTAGGAGACAATAGCTCCTATTCAGGAGGCCTCCACATGGTCAATATCCAAACACCTGCTTCACCTACTCTGGCTGGAGGTTTTGCAGCAGATGGCTATACACACGATGTACAGGTGGTCGTGTACACTGGTCCGGATGTCACCTATCAAGGAAAAGAGATCGCCTTCGCGAGTAATGAGGATTCATTCACCATCATCGATGTAGATGACAAGACCGATCCTACTCAGGTATCACGCACGACATATGCTGGAAGTGATTACGCTCACCAAGGCTGGTTGACCGAAGACCATCGGTATTTCTTGATGAATGACGAAGGAGATGAGACTTCGGCTCCGACCCATAACACAAGAACGTATATGTGGGATGTTCTCGACCTGGATGCGCCAGTTTTCATGGGATATTATGAGGCCTCTACGGCATCTATCGACCACAACCACTATGTGCGGGATGACACCTTGTTCCAGGCGAATTATACGGCTGGATTGCGTGCGCTTGAGCTAGCAGACATTTCATCGGCCACCTTGACAGAGGTGGGCTATATCGATGTGCATCCTTCGAATGATGTGGCCACCTTCAATGGGGCTTGGAGTAATTACCCCTATTTCCCATCTCGGAATATCATCATCAGCAGTATTGAAGAAGGTCTGTTCATTGTCCGATTCAATGCTCCTGATTGCTCGGTAGATGCCATTACGAATGGCGGAAATCAGACCGCTTGTGATCCGGGTACGAATACCTATTCCAACGATGTTACCGTCACCTATTCAAATCCACCCACTACCGGTACTCTGGATGTGAACGGACAGAGTTTTGCCATCACATCCAGTCCTCAGACGGTCACGCTGACAGGATTGACTGCAGACGGGAATTCAGTGGATGTCACCGCTTCATTCAGTGCGAGTCCAGCATGTACTCTCACTCAGACCGGAGTATTCACGGCACCTGCTGACTGCACTCCATGTTCTATCGACAACATAGCAGACGGAGGGAATCAGTCCGCCTGTGACCCTGGGACAAATACCTACTCGAATGATGTGACCATTACGTATACAGGTGCACCTTCAACAGGGACGTTGGATGTCAATGGACAGAGTTTTGCCATCACCACAAGCCCTCAGACAGTTACGCTTGTAGGACTGACTGCAGATGGGAATGCGGTGAATGTCACCGCCTCGTTCAGTGCAGAACCAACATGTACGGCCACTCAGACCAATCTGTTCACAGCACCAGCCGATTGTACACCATGTTCCATCGACAACATCACAGATGGAGGAAATCAGTCGGCATGTGATCCGGGCACAGATACCTATTCCAATGATGTCACAGTGACATATAGCGGTGCACCGTCTTCGGGTACACTCGATGTGAACGGACAGAGTTTTGCAATCACGTCCAGTCCACAGACGGTCACCTTAACTGGATTGACGGCTGATGGAAATGCGGTCAATGTCACCGCTTCATTCAGTGCAGAACCCTCATGTACATCTACGACCAATGGCGTATTCACAGCGCCTGCTTCCTGTGTATGTGACATTCAATCATTGGCTGATGGAGGACAGTCCGCGTGTAACACATCGGATAATACTTACACGAGCGATGTGGTTGTCACCTATGTGAATCCACCAGCTACTGGCACTTTAGATGTCAATGGTCAGAGTTTCGCTATCACCACATCTCCTCAGACGGTGACTTTGACAGGTCTGAATTCAGATGGGAATGCGGTCGATGTGACTGCTACATTCAGTGACGACACAGGATGTACATTGACTCAGAATGCCCTCTTCATAGCTCCTGCGCAATGCGTGGATCCAGCGTGCTTGCCGGACGTGACTCCTCCAGAATTGAACACATCCTGTTTCGAAGAGAACACTTCTACCTTCAGTTATCTGGGTGATAACTGGGATAATGGAGATGGTGATAGTCCTGGATTTGGTCCTTGGAACTTATTCACTTCCAACGGAAATCCGAGTCAAGCGGGACACTTCATGTTCACCAGTACAGACAATGGCGATGGTGATACCAATGGGGATAATGATATCGATATCGGAACATCTGCTTGGGGTCTATATGCGAATTCAGGACAGACATCCAATGCCATATTGCCGATGGTCGAACCAATGAGAGTCGGCTCGACATTATCTGTGGATATGGATAATGGATACATTGGTAATGGGGGCGTAGTTGGAGTAGGTCTACAGAATTCAACGGGCGAGAATCTCATAGAATTCTATTTCAGAGGAGGGGATAGTCAGTACAGGGTCAATAGAAATGGTGGAGAAACCCTCACTACTCTCTCATTCACAGATGAAGGAATGGAGGTCGATTTCTACATGACCAGTGCTACTACTATGGAAGTATCGGTACGACAGCTCGATGGGAGTGTGACGTGGTCCGGAACTGTGGACATCATCAATGCCACAAATGGTATGATCCCTTCTCAGGTCAGACTCTTTAACTTCAATGCAGGGACTGGTGCTATTCCTGGACAATTCAATGCCTATTATAATAGGATAGTTCTGTGCAATGAATGTCCTGCACCTATCAGCGTTGCTTGTGGGGACTATACCAATACACTCATCACCGGAGAACCGGTGGTCACGGATTTCTGCGACCCTTCTCCAACCTTGGCTTTCTCTGATGTGCTAGGTGTATGTTCTGCGGGAGAATTCGTGGTCACCAGGACCTTCGTAGGTACCGATATCAGTGGGAATTCAGCAGCATGTACACAGAATATTACGGTAACAGATAATACTGCTCCGACTGCAGTCTGTCAGGCCACTCTGATCGTCAATTTAGATGGGACAGGTAATGCCACCTTGACTCCAGCAGAAGTGGATAACGGTAGTACCGATGATTGTACCGAGATCACCCTAGGATTGGATAGGACCACCTTCGATTGTACAGATGTAGCCGCGAGTCCCATCACGGTCACACTTACGGTTACAGATCATTGTGGAAATACGGATCAATGCACCACTCTGGTGACGGTCGTTCCTTCACCAGCATGTACATCCTTGAGCAATGACGAATGTGTAAATGCCTTCGAGGTGATAACAAGTCTTCATGGTACTCCTGCTTGGGATACGCTGACAGTACAAGGAGCTACCCAATCACTTCCTGGATGTGTGGGAGATGCGGATGATGATACTTGGTTCAAGTTCACTGCTCAACATGCCAATGACTATATCGTGGCCCAATCAGCAGGAGGAAGTTTTGATGTTGTGATAGAGGTATTCGATGCATGTGGAGGTACCTCGCTAGGGTGCTATAACAACTATGGTAATGGAGCTATCGAACGAGTCATCCCTGGAGGACTGGTGTCAGGTACCGAGTACTATTTCCGAGTCTATGATGCGGCATCAGGTACACCTGCTGCACCTGAGGTGCGTGTGCAAGTGAAGACTTTTGCCTCGGCCGGAATACGAGACGCCTATTGCGGATACATGGACTATCAACTGGACAATGTGATCACACCCAAGCGTCAAGACCTTAATGAACTCTATCCATTCACCACCATAAAAGTGAAGGGATACAGTGTACGCTTGCGAGACCCCTTGGTGCCGGATACTTCCACACGTACACAATTCGGGGTTCCATCCTGGTATTTCACGTTGAATTCCTTTAGTAATGCACGCTTGAACACTAGCTATGAGGCAACTGCGCGTCACAGTTTGAGAATAGTGGCGAATGGGGATACAGCCATCTACTGGAGCAACTGGGGCCCTGAATGTACCATCGGCATCGGAGGAGTACCTCAGTCCCAGCTTAGAGCTGAATTCTGCAACAATGCGGTGGATTACAATTATGAACAGCTTATCCAGGCCGAGTATGTGCAGTATGCGGATAAATACCATTTCGTCTTCACCGATGGGCCCAATGTATTCACACGCACAAAGAACAGCTATGGAGTATTCCTATACGATGTGCCTGGTCTGCAATTGAATAAGGTGTACAGCGTTACTGTACAAGTGCGGGTCGATGGTCAATGGTCCACACCTGGACCGGCATGTAATATCTTCATGGCAGGTCAACCCGATCCTACCGAAGTGCAGAATCCGTATTGTAACGGAACCTATTCCATTAATACTCCTGAGTACATATTGGCAGAGTATATCTATGGGGCTACACAGTACGAGTGGCGTTTCACCCCTCTTGGTGCCGGGCCTGCTCAGACTGATATGACCAATGGTCTCTCACTCTACTTCCATACCACCGACCTAGAACTACAACCTGGTGAGATGTATGATGTGGCAGTCAGGGCCTATGCAGGCGGATTGTGGGGAGACTTTGCGAGTACCTGTCCGATCACCATGACCGGGCCACCAACTATCGAAGATGGGGAGGATGTGGTCCATAAGATCGTGGAAGCGAGCCTGCCGAGCATGCGATTGATGCCTAATCCGAGTGATGGGTCCCAGATTCGTGTGACTTTGGATATCGGCCAGGAAGTGATGGACGTGGTCAGCTTCCAAGTGATGGATATTACTGGTCAACGTGTGTATGTAGAATCGGCAACGCTCAAAGGCAAGATGCTGAATCAGGTTATCACATTTGAATCTGAACTCGTACCGGGAATCTACTTCCTCCAAGTAGAGGTGGATGGTATACTCCGGACCGGACGATTCATAGTCGAGTAAGCCATGTAAATATCCGTGCTTCTTGGCTGTGAAATAGATTGTAAGCTGTACATTTGCAGGCCCTAAAGAGGAGCTTGCGGGTGTGGTGAAATTGGTAGACACGCTTGACTTAGGATCAAGTGCCTAACAGCGTGGGGGTTCGAGTCCCTCCACCCGCACACAATGAACACAATGGATCGGGCCTCAGGGCCCGATTCTCATTTAATCCCCATAGACACATGAACATCGAAAAAGAAAAGATCGATGATCTGAATGCACTACTGAAGGTGACCGTCCAGAAAGAAGATTACATGGACAGCTACACCAAGACGCTCAAGACCTACAGCAAGCAACTCAACATCCCTGGATTCAGAACAGGAAAGGTGCCTGTAGGTGTGGTCAAGAAGCGATATGGCAAAGGACTACTGGCCGAAGAGCTGCAAAAGGTATTGGACGATTCCATCAGTGAATACATCAAATCCAATGAACTCAAGGTGCTCGGTCAACCGCTACCCGTCAAAGACGGTGAATCCGGAGATTGGGACGAGCCTGCTGAATTCCAGTTCACCTATGAGTTAGGCTTGGCACCTGAATTTCAGGTAAACCTATCCACCAAGTACAAGATCAACTACTATACGGTCAAGATCGATGATAAGATGGTCAATGAAGAGGTGGACCGCATCCGTAGACGTTATGGTAAGCTCTCTGACACCGACAAGGCCAGTGAGAAGGATATGCTCATGGGTGAATTCGTAGAGCTGCGTGATGATGGTCTGGAGAAAGAAGACGGAATCCGCCATAAATCCACCATCGGACTCGAGTATGTAGAGGATAAGAGGAGTAAGAAACGTCTGATCGGCTCCAAGGTCGGTGACAGCATCGAAGTCGATCCGCACAAGCTCTCCCATTCACATGATGACCTGGGACGCATGTTGGGTATCACACATGAAGAAGTACATGCTCTGCCCAAGAAATTGAAGTTCAACTTCGTGATCGAGGAGATCAAGCAATTGACCCCGGCCGAGATGGATGAAGAGTTCTTCAGCAAAGTTCTGCCCCCAGAGAAGGACCAGTCAGAGGAAGGATTGCGTGAGTACATCCGCGAAGGATTGGCACAGCATTTCGAGAATGACAGCGAGCTGATGTTCAAGCGCGATGTCAATCGCTATCTGGGTGATAAGCTCAAATTGACCTTGCCGGATGGTTTCCTCAAGAAATGGATCGAGATCTCCAGTGAAGGGAAGACCAGTCTGGAAGAAGTGGAGGCCGGCTATGAGGAATATTCCAATGGTATCAAATGGCAGCTCATCAAGAATCGCATCATTACCGAGAATGAGATCAAGGTCGAATTCGAAGAGGCGATGGAGCACGCCAAGAACCTACTCAGGAATAATTATATCCAATACGGTATGCCCGCACCTGATGATGAGGAACTGAGCAATTCTGCCATGCGATTCCTCCAGGATAGGGAGCAGGTAGAACAGATCTTCGATATGCTCTATGAGAAGAAGGTCCTCGACCGGGTCAAAGAGCAGGTCAAGCTCAATGAGAAGGAAGTCAGCTTTGATAAATTCAAGGACATTGCTTCCAAATAGCCCCTTGAAAAAGGATTATCTTGCGCTCTACATTCACTAAAAACAACACATACGCTCAATGAATGCTAAGGATTTCAGAAAGTATGCGATCGGCCATAGAGGCATCAGTAGTCTGGCTGTCGATCACTATATCGAATCATCCGTCACACCGGTGATCATAGAAGAGAGACAACTCAATATCCAAGCAATGGATGTCTTCTCACGCATGATGATGGACCGAATCATCTTCCTAGGTACGGCCATTTATGATGAAGTCGCCAATATCATCCAGGCCCAGCTGCTCTATCTGGAGTCTGTGGATCACGACAAGGATATCCAGATCTATCTGAATTCTCCAGGCGGAAGTGTCTATGCCGGACTCGGTATTTACGATACGATGCAGTATATCAAACCCGATGTGGCTACTATCTGCACAGGAATGGCCGCCTCCATGGGAGCTGTTCTTCTTTGCGCAGGCGCTAGCGGTAAGCGTACAGCCTTGAAGCATTCACGTGTGATGATCCACCAGCCACTCGGTGGGGCACAGGGACAGGCCTCGGATATCGAGATCACGGCCCGTGAGATCCTCAAGCTCAAGAAAGAACTATATGAGATCATCGCCCATCACTCCGGCAAGTCCTATGATGAGGTCTATGAGGATGGAGATCGGGATTACTGGATGACCAGCCAAGAGGCCAAGGAATATGGTATGATCGATGAGGTGCTTGTGAGCAACACTTCGGCCTGATCAGTCGTATAAAGACTATCAATTGAGAGGATTATGGGGAAGGAAGAAGAGATAAGCTGTTCATTCTGTGGGAGGAAGAGAAAAGATGTGAGCATCCTTATTGCCGGGATGACGGGTCATATCTGTGAGCATTGCGTGGGACAAGCGCAGGATATCATCCGGCAGAATGCAGATGCTTCTTCAATCGGTAAAGAGGTCGAAGAGGCCTACCGCCAATACAAACCCGAGGATATCAAGTCCTATCTAGATGAGTACGTCATCGGACAGGAGGATGCCAAGCGTACGATCTCGGTCGCGGTGTACAATCACTACAAGCGCCTACTCCAAGCTGATACCGAAGATGATGTGGATATTGAAAAATCCAATATCATGCTCATTGGAGAGACCGGTACGGGGAAGACCCTCATTGCCAAGACCATCGCGCGTCTTTTGAATGTGCCTTTCACCATTGCCGATGCGACTATCCTCACTGAGGCCGGTTATGTGGGTGAAGATGTGGAGTCCATCCTTTCCAAACTGCTTCAAGCAGCGGATTTCGATGTGGCCAAGGCCGAACGTGGAATCGTATTCATCGATGAGATCGATAAAATCGCACGCAAAGGAGATAATGCCAGTATCACACGTGATGTGAGTGGGGAAGGGGTGCAACAGGCACTCCTGAAATTGCTCGAAGGTTCTGAAGTGAATGTTCCTCCACATGGAGGCCGTAAGCACCCGGAGAAGCAGATGATCAAGGTCAATACCAAAAATATCCTGTTCATCGCTGGAGGTGCCTTTGCCGGAATAGACCGCTTGATCACGCGTAGGCTCAATGCCAGCGCCATGGGATTTAAATCCACAGGGAAGAGCGTGAAAGACGAGCCCAATGTATTGCAGTATGTCTCACCTCAGGACGTGCGCAAGTTCGGTCTGATTCCCGAATTGATCGGTCGTTTCCCATTGATCGGTACGCTGGAACCACTTGATTCCGATGCATTGAAACAGATCCTTACCGAGCCCAAGAATGCACTCGTCAAGCAGTATCTGAAGTTGTTCAAGATGGATGGAATCGAACTGAGTTTCGATGAGCCGGCATTGGACTTCATAGTGGAGAAAGCGGTGGAGTATCAACTAGGTGCCCGTGGGCTGCGGTCCATCTGTGAGGCCATCCTAAATGATGCTATGTTCGAGCTTCCATCGGATTCGGAGACCAAAGAGCTGAAGATCACGCTCGATTACGCAGAAAGTAATTTCTCCCGATCCAAGATCTCTAAGTTGAGGGTGGCTTGATCAGCCCTCATAAGGCAACCATTCCTGCGTCCGGTGGAAGAAGGCGAGATAGCCTCTAACGATCAATTTTCCGTTCTCCACCCACATCTTACATCGATAGGTCTTGCCGCTCTTTACATTGAGTATCGTCCCTTCTCCCCATATTCCATCATCTTCTTCCATCTCGGCTATGATCTCCATTCCCTTGATAGGCCGACCCTCCTTGTCACCGGGACATTCGTCACAGGTTGGATTTTGGTCCTTATGTGGTGGACGATAGAGGTCGATGATCCTCCCGTAGGCATTTCCATCTTTCTCGTATATCTCCACTACGGCCTTGGGTTTTCCTGTCTCCTCATCGATGGTCTTCCATTTTCCGAAAATGCTGTTCTGAGCGCTTAGCTCACCCAGACAGGTACTGATGATCAATAGGGTCAGAATACTGCGTATCATAGGACTCATTTTGGTCCTAGAACAGGAGGAAAAATGATACCAAAATCAGGGAAATAGAATTAAACCCTTGATAATCAAATATATACCGAGTAGGGGTACTCAACTATATCTTCCAAAATCGTGGTGTGTATTCCACAGATCCTGGCTTAGCCATCATAAGGCAACCACTCCTGGGTCCGGTAGAAGAAGGCTACATAGCCTCTGACTTTGAGTATGCCATCCTCCAGCCAGAGCTTGCAATCATAGGTCTTACCATGCTCAGCATCCAGTATGGTGCCGTCCTCCCAGGCATCATCATCAGGTTCCAGAGCCTTTATGATCTCCAGACCGATCACTTTCTTACCCGCATCCTCGCCTGAGCACTTCTTACAGATGGGGTCCTGCTCTTCATGGGGCTCTCTGAACAATTGGATGATCTTCCCATAGAGTTTCCCATCGCGTTCATAGATATCCACCACTGCTTTGGGTTCTTCCGTCTCTTCATCGATGGTCTTCCATTTCCTGAATACGGTCCCTTCCTGAGCGTATGAACCAAAGACCAAGAACAGTCCCAGTGCAAGCGTCACATAGTGTTTCATCATTCCTTTATTGATG
This sequence comes from Flavobacteriales bacterium, assembly GCA_013001705.1. Taxonomy (NCBI): domain Bacteria; kingdom Pseudomonadati; phylum Bacteroidota; class Flavobacteriia; order Flavobacteriales; species Flavobacteriales bacterium. The sequence continues at coordinate 5,487 of JABDLZ010000153.1, read as the reverse complement.
CTTCGATACTTTGGAAGAATTGTGCCAGATCCTGGCGCTCCTCCTCATCCAGCCAAGCCTCCCTGTGTGCGATCATGTAAGGGAGCATGGGCATTTCCTTGTCGATCAATACCTCTTGACATTCCTTGAGAGCATGTAGACGGTCTGAGTTGTCCAATCGACTCCAGGTAGAGAAATTCACCTTCTCCCTCGCATGGTCGATGTGACCTCTTAACCACCATGATATCGGGGCGACATGACTGTACCATGGATATTCGGTCGTGTGGGAATGACAATCGTAACAGGCGGTCTGTATGAGAGACCGGGTCTCGGTAGGTGATTCATGGACCGCAAAAAAATCTTCGTTCTCCTCCACCGGAGGATTGCTGCGGTCGATGCCTTTGAATTGCATGAGGGCCAAAAGGATGATCAGGCCAAGGATTATCTTCTTCTTCATGAGAGAAACGTCTCAGCGGATGAAGATAGGGATCAGATTCTCAGGGTACCCATCCCACCATCTACCTGTATAGTCTGCCCAGTCATCCATGAGGAGCCTATTTCGAGCAGGAATCCGACCATCGAGGCGATATCTTCCGGTGTTCCAAGCCGCTTGAGTGGATGTCGTTCTGCATTGTTGGTCCTGCTCTTCTCATTACTTAGCAATTTGCTGGCCAGTGGAGTATCAGTTAGACTGGGCGCTACCACATTGACCCGGATGCGTGGTGCCATCTCAGCTGCTAGAGCCCGTGCAAAGCCCTCGATAGCGCCTTTGGCAGCGCTTACGCTGGTATGGAAAGGGAGGCCGGTCTGTACAGCTACTGTGCTGAACAATACAAGGGATGCTTGATCGGATTTCTTCAGTCTAGGAAGAAGTGCCTGTACACATCGCACCATAGCAAAGAAGTTGATCTCCATATCCTCTCTGAAGTCATCTGAGCGGAGATTGGTGAAGGGCCGTAGATTGATACTTCCCGGGCAGTAGACCAGCCCATCTATCTGTTCGGGAAATCCTGTGAGATCGAGATCTTCTTTGAACGCATCGAATGGCAGATGTAGGGCTCCATCGATGGACTCATCCATGGTGCGGGAGGCGATCCAAACGCTATTTCCTTTCTGGATCTGTTGTTGGGCTATGCTGCGGCCTATTCCATACGAGCCACCTATGAGAACGATGTTCATGCTGTATCAGATGTTTACGACCAATGGGCCAGGGGACTCCATGGTGCCAAAGAGTTCATTCAATTTACTGGTACGGTAGTCGAATATTTCCTTGAGCTTAGGTCGCACCAGGACAGGCTCCAGCCATCTTCCAAAAAATCCCACTGGGAGTTTATAATCCACGATATCTGTCATGTGGATACCCCCATCGATCTCTTCGAAGAAATGCTTGTGATGCCACAAGGCATAAGGGCCGAATCGCTGCTCATCCACGAACATGCGACCTTCCTCGACATGCTTGATCTCCGTGACCCAGGTCATGCCTATACCCAAGAGCGGACGTACGGTGTAGGTGATGATCTGACCAGGATACATCCGTTCTGAAAGGTCTGAGCGAATCTCGAAACCCATGTAGGGAGGTGTGATGGTCTTCAGGTTCTTAGGTGAGGAAAAGAAATCCCATGCCTGTTCCAAGGTGATGGGAAGGTCGATTTCACGTGTAAGTCGGTGCATTCATCTGAGATTTGACAACTAGATGACAAGCACAGTCTACAGATGGCTGCCAGAAGAAGGATCAGATAAGCGTATTCAGATGTGCTGCGAGGACCTCTGCGGCCGGAGGGTGCTCTCTGAACCAGAGTTCAGGTTCGATGATCTCCAGTTCTGATATCATCTGCTCACCGCTCTCATTCCACATGACATCCAATCGACCATAAACAGGCATGGGGTCACAGGCATTGAATACCGCTTCGGCCAGAGCAATCTCTTCTTCCTGTGCTTCATAGGGATGGACCGTCCCACCAAAATCATCCTGCACACGGAAATCCTCTCCTTTGGCCCTTTTAAGAATGGAATGGGTATACGTCCCACCCATGACCATATGACTGACCTCACCTCTTGCTTGTATGCTCGGATGGAATTCCTGGACCATCATATCCCGTTCCGCGATCAAGGCATTGTAATCTTCGATATGCTCTGCGAGATTATGTGGTCCGATGCGATAGGTGCCGAATCCTCCTCCTGAGATACATGGTTTGATGATGAATTCATTCCAAGGAATGGATTCTGCGATATCGGTCAAACTCCGGCTATCTCCCTGATCGATGAAGATGCTCGGTACGATAGGAAAGCCTTTCTCTTCCAAGTCTTGGAGATAGCTCTTATGGAAATTCCAATGAATGGTCTCCAGAGGATTGATGAATCGCACCTGATGTTCGACCCGCTCCATCCACTCCTTGAATTCGGAGATGCGAACGAAATAGTCCCAAGGTGTGCGGAACAGTGCGATGTCGGCTTTGGACCAATCGACTGAAGTATCGGCCCAATCCACCCGTTCGGTTTGAATATCATAGGAGGCAAGGGCTTTGGTGATCAACTCATCTTCCAGCAGTATCTGCTCTACATTCCAGTCTTTTTCAGGTGGATCTGTATAGCGCGATTCACTGATGAGGTAGATCAGTGCCTTCATATTACCGAACTATGATGTTGCTTGAAATAGTCATGCAACCAATCCAAGCGCTTTTCCACAGATAGCGCTTCGATATGATAGGCCGTTTCCTCGTCCTCTTGCTCGCTGAGTGCCGGTACTACATGCAGTAATTCCCCGGGTTGAAGGTCCCCTTCGGTCTGAAGGTAGTAGGCCAGGGGTTCCATGGCCAGGAATTCAACTGGGTCATCGATCGCTTGCTCTATGAATCCGGGTAGATCCACTTCCATATCCATGACATCTCCTGTCTCTCCGCTGAGGATCCACACCTGATCATCACGTAAGAAATACTGATCACCTAAGCAATCCTGCGCAAAAGGGATATCCGATTCCAGCAGATTGGGATAAATACGGCTGAGGCTGCGTTCTCCTTTCCAGAATCTCCCTAGGCTATGCCAATCATCCGTGTCGATACAGGAACGTATCTGCAGTCCACCATTATAAGCGATGATACCGTTGATCTCTTGGTAGAAATCCTGGAGATGATCCGGTAGGCGCTCGAGTAGTTCGGTATCTGGACCTTCTTCCATGCGGAAGATCACCCCTTTGAAATCCAGTGATCCTGTACTCACTTCAATCTGGATTCTATGGCCTGGTCATGGATCTCGATGGCTTCTCGGATATCGAAATAGGACTCACCATCGATGGTGATTGCTCCCGAGCTTACGGTCCCTAATTCTAAATAGTCCAAACCAAGGGCTGCTAATCGGGAACTGAGATCTTCTGCTTGAGAGTCATCTACGCTGACCACGACCCGACTCTGCGATTCTCCAAAAAGGAAAGCATCCTTGCGGATACGGGTATCTGTCGAGATGTTGAATCCGAGTTGACGGTGCTGTCCTTTCTCCACGAGACATTGGAACAAGCCCCCATCGGATACATCATGGGCCGAGTCGATGAGTGATTCTGCGATCAGGGATTTGATCCCCTCTTGCAAAGCGTATTCCTCTTCCAGATCGAAATGCGGAGGAGGAGAAAGGCGCACTCCGTGATAGGACGATAGATACTCTGAGGCATTGATATCGTTGCGAGAGCGGCCTATCAGGAAGATCCGGTCACCCGGTCTTTTGAAGTTAAGCGACATGGTCTTGGATTTGTCCATGACGATTCCCAGCATACCTATGGTAGGTGTAGGGAATACTGGAACTTCTCCTTCTTTGAGCACGGTGTGGTTGTAGAAACTCACATTCCCTCCGGTCACCGGGGTCTCGAATCTACGACAGGCCCTACCCATCCCTTTTATAGCCCCTACGAATTGCCAGTAGACCTCTGGGGTATAGGGGTTACCGAAGTTGAGGCAATTGGTGATGGCCGAAGGTTCTCCACCAGAGCACACGATGTTCCTGGCCGCCTCTGACACGGCAATGGCCGTCCCGACTTCTGGATCGGCATGCACGTAGCGGGCGTTGCAGTCCACAGTCAAGGCCAATGCTTTGTCAGTACCTCTCACATCTACGATGCCGGCATCTCGTGGATCGTTGGTATTCATGCTCTTGGTACCTACCATGCTGTCGTACTGATCGGTGACCCAGCGTTTGGAACCCAGATTGACATTGTCCAGCATGGCTTGGGCCACCGCTTTGAGGTCTGTGGGTTCTTCTATGGAGTCGATACTGAATTTCTTGCTTTCCGCATAGTACGCAGGTTCGCGATATTCCCGATCGTAGACTGGGGCTCCGCCTCCAAGCACGAGCTCGGAAGCAGGCACTTCTGCCACAGATTCACCATGCATGAAATAACGTAGTGTGTCTCCTTCTGTGACCGTACCTATCTGTACGGCATTGAGGTCCCATTTATCGAAGATGTCCTCCACGACTTGCTCCTTGCCTTTGTGCACCACCACGAGCATGCGCTCTTGGGATTCGGAGAGTAGGATCTCGTACGGTTTCATATCCGATTGTCGGGTCGGTACCTTATCGAGGTGGATCTCCATGCCGCAGCCTCCTTTCTCTGACATCTCAGAGGTAGAACAAGTGATCCCAGCTGCACCCATATCCTGCATGCCCACGATGGCATCGGTATCGGCCAGCTCCAATGTAGCCTCGAGGAGGAGTTTCTCTTGGAATGGGTCTCCCACTTGAACAGAGGGTAGGTCCTTGGCAGATTCCTCCGTGAGGTCGCCAGAGGCAAAAGTCGCCCCGTGGATTCCGTCCTTCCCTGTACTCGAACCGACTATGTAGACCGGGTTCCCTACTCCTTCGGAGATAGCGGATATAGTCTTGTTGACGTCCAGGATACCGGCCGACATGGCATTGACCAACGGATTCTGATCATATACCTCATCGAAGAATACCTCACCACCTACCACAGGCACTCCAAATGCATTTCCATAATCACCGATCCCCTTGACGACACCTTTCATGATCCATTGGGTGCGGTCTTTGTCGATATTCCCAAAACGCAGGCTGTTCAATTGGGCTACCGGTCGGGCTCCCATGGTGAATATGTCCCGATTTATACCCCCAACTCCTGTTGCCGCTCCTTGGTAGGGTTCGATGGCCGATGGGTGGTTGTGCGATTCTATCTTGAACACGCAGCCCAAACCTCCTCCTATGTCGACCAGACCGGCATTCTCCTCACCCGCCTCGACCAGCATATGTGGTCCGGTGCGTGGGAGGGTCTTGAGCCATTTGATGGAGTTCTTGTAGCTGCAATGCTCTGACCACATCACTGCGAATATGCTCAGCTCCGTAAAATTGGGTGTGCGTCCCAGTATCTCGATGATGCGATCGTACTCCTCTTGGATCAGACCGAGTTTCTCGGCTGTTCCGAAATCGACCTCTTGTTCTGTATGGGTGGCCTCCATGGCGTGTATTCAGAAATTTTGAGGTCCAAAGGTAAGGTATAGACAGACCGAGATGATG
>JABDLZ010000152.1 GCA_013001705.1 Flavobacteriales bacterium | reverse complement strand
CTGCAGCACGAGGGCCGGGAGGGGCCATTTGATGAATCCGAGTGCCTTGAGCACGGTCTTCATGCCTTTCTTCTGAGTAGGTATGCGCCATAGATCCAGATCCGGGCCGAAATAGAATTGCCTTTGTTGCTGGTAGTAGATGGAAGAAAGCGGATGGACCAAAAGCGCATCATCACGAGCAGTGACCATCCCATCTCCGCCATATCCGACAGCCAGATTCACCCACTTCGGGAAGCGACTTTCTTCGGATAGAAAAGAATGGATATTGGCGCTCAACCAGTAGGTCTGCCCATTATAGTCTTTCAATAGCTCCTCATTCCAGCCATCCCCGAGTGTTCCGGGACGCAGAGGGGCGTAGTCCGTTTGTTTGAAAGAGAATTTGAGCATCACCCGTTGTTCATGCCAAGCGGCATCCTGTGCCACGAGCATCCCCATGCCCAAGGTATTGGCGATCATGTCCCCACTGGAGAAACCCCATTCGTCTGAGAAGCCATCCAGCACTTCTACCGAGGAGAGGAAGAACCATCCCAAGCCCCCTCCATACCATCTGGACTTCACCTCATCGACCCCGGCCCATCGCAAGGCGTCCATTCCCACCAGACCCACGTAGTAGGCCGTCACCACATGACCGACCTTATCCATTTGTAGCCACTCCGCGTTATCATTGAAATGATGGAATGAGGACCGCGGGAAGTCACGATACCACAGTCGATCGAGTGCGATCAGGGTTCCGGTATAAAGGACCGCTTCTGTCCCGATGACCAAGCTCAGTTTGCCTTTGTCCACGGCTGATCCTACCCGGAGACTATCCTGACTAAGGACCATCTGCGTGCACAGAAGTACTGATATGATTGCGACCACCTTCCTCAAAACCAACCCAAAGATATCCTTGCCTACCGCTTATCAGCCATTAACGTTCTTTCACAGATTTTAACACGCTTCTCAGGACATGTGCTTTAATTTTGATTCAATCAAAAACCCATCAGGTCATGAAGCAGTTCTTAGTTTTCCTATCAGCATTCCTATTCATCGCATCAGCGGGCCTGGCCCAAGAGAAGGCGAAGATCACCATACGTAAGAATGTGGATGGTGAAGAGACGGTCACTGAACGTGAAGTCGACATCGATGATATAGAAGATCTTGAGAAATTCTTGGAAGATGAAGGTATCGATATAGACATAGATATCGATTCAGATGGCAATTCGCGCGTGCTGGAAGTCATCGTAGATGAGGAGTCAGAGAGCGAGCCCTTCCGCTTTCAGGCAGGGTGTCATACCCAGACACGTGCATTCCTGGGTGTATATGGAGATACCTATGAAGAAGGAGGAGGCGCTAAAGTGACCGAAGTGATCGAGGGCACCTCGGCCGAGGACATGGGTCTACAGGTCGATGATATCATCACAGCTTTCAACGGTGAGGAGATCAGCAGTTTCGGTGACCTGCGTGAGGCCGTATTGGATGCAGAGGCCGGTTCAGAGGTCGAGATCATTGTCCAACGCAATGGTAAACGCAAGAAGATCAAAGGAGACGTAGGTGAAAAAGACCACTCAGATAATCCGCACTTCTGGATGAAAGGCAATGACTTCCACTATGAATTCGATGAGGAAAAACTAGAAAGCCTTCTGGAAGACCTCGAGATCAAACTGGAAGGATTCAAAGACGGAGAGAACTTCCATTTCGAATTCGATTCAGAGGATTGGGAAGAATGGTCGCAGGAACTGGAGAAGAAGATGGAAGCTTGGGGTGAAGAGTTCGGTGAGGAATTCTCTGAGCAATACGAAGACTCCTATCGTACACGTACGGTCGTGATCATCATGGAAGAGATCAGTTCAGAAGAATTGGAAGAGGTCAACGAGAATGCTGAACCCAAGCTCAGAACGGATAATGACCTTGATTTGGCTGCTTTGCGCTTCTTCCCCAATCCTGGAGATGGCAATTTCGAGTTGAGTTTCGAAACACCCGATCAAGGGGATCTCAACCTCATGATATTCGATGCCCAAGGCAAGAAGGTATACTTCGAGATGCTTGGTGATTTCCAAGGAAGATATGAGAACGAGATAGATATCAGCCGCAGACCGGCCGGTAACTACTTCTTGCAGATAGAACAAGGCGGAAAGACCTATAGCAAGAAGATTGTCAAAGAATAGGTTCGTTTGGTTGATCAGAGTAAAGGCCGGGACTATCTCATAGCGTTCCCGGCCTTTCCCTTTTCTGTAAATTCGGTTACAACCCTCAATTGATTCGATATGAAATATCACGTAGCCATCGACCTCGACCTTTCCCGTGACAAGGTCATCGAACTATTCATGAACGGAGAGAATGCCTATCACTGGCAGGAAGGATTAGAGAGCATGCATGTGATAGAAGGCCAACCAGGAGAAGTAGGGTCAAAGACAGAATTGCATTTCAAATTAGGCAAGCGGGAGATCACTTTACTGGAGACCATAACCCATAAGGATCTCCCCGAGAGATTCGATGGCACCTATGAGATGGACGGCACCTGGAACCTAGTGCAGAACAGATTCATCGAATTAGGACCAGATCGGACTCGGTGGGAAGGGGATGTCGAGTTCAAATTCAAAGGATTCATGAAAGTCATGGGATGGCTCATGCCGGGTATGTTCAAGAAACAGTCCATGAAATACCTGACCAATTTCAAGGCCTTTGCTGAAGAAGGAAAAAGCGTAGCGCAATCATGAAGATAGAAACAGAGCAGGAATTGCGCGCATTGTACAAACAGCCTTCGGAGCGGGCCGCTAAGAAGTGCCTACCTCGGCTGGACCCTCATGCTACCCGCTTCATCCAGCGCTGCCCATTTGCCATCATTGCCACCTATGACTCATCGGGACGACTGGATGCATCGCCTCGTGGGGGAAGGCCGGGATTCATACACGTAGTCGATGAGCAGACCCTGCTGGTCCCTGATGCCAAGGGAAACAACAGACTGGATAGCTTGACCAACATCCTACAGACAGGCAGGATCGCATCGCTCTTTCTCATTCCCGGAATGGATGAGACCTTACGCCTGAATGGCCATGCAGAAATCCGGACGGATGCCGAGCTATTGGTTCATTTCGCTTCGGAGAAGAATCCTCCTATATCGTGCATACAGGTGCATGTGGAGGAGGTCTTCCTACACTGTGCAAAGGCCTTCATGCGATCACGACTTTGGGATAACGATACACAGATCGACCGAAGCGAATTCCCACCGCTCGGACAGATGTTGACCGATCAACTGAACATCCCCAATACCGAGAGCGATGAAGAGATGCTCGAGCGCTACAAGAAGGAGCTCTGATCTCCACTTATCCGATAGATCCTTCTGGAATCCTGTCTATATGTACCTTGAACCCATGCTCAGATATGTTTGCATAGCCATCATCGTACTCTTGACCGCTTGCCAGTCTGATGATCGTGTCAGGGAAGCCAACCCGGAAGAATCGCAACCAACCGCAGTTCGGTCTTTCAATCCGGGTTCTTTGGTGGGTCATCATTACTTCATGGACGAACAGCACTCCTATCTGGGATTCAAGATCAAGTACTTCGGCTACAGTCCGGTCAGAGGCCGTTTCGATGTATTCGATGGCACCCTCTTCTATGACCCTGAGTATCCAGCGGCCACCTCAGCTACGGTATTTATAGATGTGAGCAGTATCCATACCGGTCAGGAGCGAAGAGATGAGGATCTTCTGCGAGAAGACACCTGGTTCGATGCGGTGGATCATCCCTATATATCATTCTACAGCACTGAAGCGATTCCTTATGAGAATGGCAGTTTCGACTTGATAGGTGAGATCACCGTCAAAGGCATCTCTCGAATGGACACTTTGTCCTTTGATCGACCCACCGACATTTCCCGGGATTGGGCGGAGAACGAGCAAGTGGATTTCTCAGGTAAGATGACCATCGACCGACAGGATTTCGAGGTGTTCGGAG
>JABDLZ010000151.1 GCA_013001705.1 Flavobacteriales bacterium | reverse complement strand
GAAAACTGCTCTATAGTCAGCGCGAAGCTGATAGCCGTTGCTTGATTCCGATTCCTCGGACTGGAGGCGTGTATATACTACACCTCTTGCAAGAAGGGAAACACTTCACGGAGCGCTTGGTCGATATCAGACCTTGACCACTTTCAATCGAGCATCCAGAAGACCTGGAATTTCGTCCTACCCACTTTCGATCGGAGCCTACAGTCTCACGGCCGTTCGGTTAGATAGACTATTTTTCATTCCACTATCATCTTAAGTGGAGCATCTTCCACAACAAAGCGGAACTTCTTACGCGACAGTACCTCATGACACAAGAACTTATTTTTTCCGCGTCTTCGGTTTTCTCAGGTGTAGTCCCGTCTTGAAACCTACTACCGATCTAGCAGTGTCTGTCAATTCATAGAGTCAGTTGCATACCGTCAACTCTGGATTCAAGATCGTTGTCATATTAAAATACTCTAATTGTCTTGATATCAGGTTGTTAGAATTCTGATAGGATCCGAGATATATCCGTCCTGACCTGATTTTCCTTGCAGTGATTCTAGCATTCGCAGCTAACATCATACGATATCAACCCATTCAGCTCCACTCAGAAATCTTACCTGGATTTGAGGGATTACGGGTATAGGAGAAAATGGATCGGAACGGGAGTTGAATTCATCTACAGTAAAAAGTTAAATGAAATTCTCTCAACTCATGCAGACACGCGTTCGCCTAATACTTGAAGGATTTGCGGGAAGGATCTCCAAAATAATGTTCTTGCCCTTACTGGTAATTTTCATTTCTAGTATCAAGGAATGCAAAGCACAATTGAATGTTTCCGCTACCAATTCTCAATACAGTATTGACTTCGATTCACATCTAGACGGTGTACATGGAACCGACTTTGCGGGTCAAGGACTCTTCTCTTCTACTACAACTGGTGGATTGGATTCTAGAGCATGGCGCATATCCGGTATGAGCGATGGTGACACGAACTACGGTGGGACCTACAATTTTGGCGATCATGCACGAGGACAGAATAATTCTTCCAATGTTACTCAAGGTGGTCTGTATGCCTATTACGGCAATGGTCTAGATGGCCGAGCAATGGGCGTACAACCAACAGAGCTGGATATGACCCCAGGTAGGATCGAACTACGCTGTATCAACAATACTGGCGAAATAATCCATACCGTTCACCTTGACTACGATCTATATTTCAGGAACTGGAGTGCCAATCCTTCACATGATAGGATCAATTCATTCAATGCTTCCTTGCGAACAGAGAATATGGGTGCCTACACAGATTTGAATAGTGGAAAGGTCGGTCCGGCCTCCTTGCAATACAATTCTCCGGGCATGATATCGAGCACCGACCTTGTGAATGTTCCCAAATCCTATTCATTCAGCGGAGTAGCCATTCTACCCGGTGAGTACTTCTACATACAGTGGGATACTGATGATATCAGTGGTAATGGAGAAAGGGACGAATTCGTGCTGGATAATATCGCTATCAATGTTCAAGGCTCTGATTCCTTGGTCTTCTATTCTCAGAACTCCGGTGTACAAAGCAGCACCACTGGTTCAGCTTCCACAGTCTTGTGGTCTACCCTTCCCAACGGGAATGTGAGCTATAAGATGTTTCCATTTCAAGATTCCTCTTCACTCGTTATTCAATCTTCTCATATTGTGGAGTATATCGGATCCGGGTCTGGTGCTACATTCAAAGACCTCATTGTGGAAGAGGGAGCGCAATTGATGGCGGAAAATGAAGGTATTCCCGGTTTCCTCCGATACCTATACCTTTTTGGAGATATAACATGTAATGGAGAGATTGGAAACGGACCAGGGACAAATACTGGAACGGCTATCGCATTCGACCTCGAGCCTGGAAGTCACACGATACAAGGTGATGGAATCTTTAACTGTGCTGGTATCCGAAAAAGCAATTTCAATGGTCTAACAGGAGTCTGTAATCTCACTTTTGATATGGACGTGAATATATACCCGAACGGCACTGGACTTTACAACGACCGACCCGATTCGGACGGAGGCACCAACCTATTCAATATCACTATCTCTCCTGATGCAGTGGTAAATGTCATGGGGGATATGGGTATCGATGGTCCCGATCCGGTCAATGGTACGCACAATGCTGGGGGATCCCTTCTGGTGGAAGGTACCCTGAATGTATCGGGCGCATATTACCTGACAACGAATAACAACAATGTATACCTCCCCGTCAGTGTTACGGTCGCTTCAGGTGGGAAACTAGATGTAGGATATTTTGTCTCAAATGTAAGTGGTGATGCAGGTCACACTCTGATTGCTGAACCAAATAGTGTTATCGAGATCTCAGACAGAAGTCCTGGTGGTGATACTTGGTTGAACAACAATTACACGAATAATGTCTTCGACCTTCGCCCGAATTCGACCATACACTATTCGATGGACAATAGCCAACCGATACTACAAGGATTGTCCTATGAGAATCTGATAGTTTCTGGTGATTGGTATAAGATCGTTTCCCCTGCTAACGGAGATCTTATCGTCCATGGTGACCTGACAATAGCCGGATCGGCCATTCTTGAACCCAACGGCCAAGACATTGTTGTCAGTGGAGATTGGAACAATTACAATGAATTCGGATTCACTGACCTAGGAGCCGATGTGCTATTTGACAATGCAACAGGCAGTGCAACGATAGGATGTGGCGGAATAGAACGCTTTGACCGCGTCATTTTTGGAGCGGAGTGTGGGTTAGAGACAACGGATGCTAGAACCTATACAAATGGATGGCAACAGGGAGATGGTAATAACGGATACTTCGGTAATTGGATTCTCACTACAAGCAGCAACGATCCGAATACAATTAACCACAGGACCAATGATTCTTCCACCAATGGTGATGGGGACTCGAATGGAGATGGAGATATAGGCAATCGGGTCATTGCATTGCATGCAAACAATGGAGATACAGCCTCTGGGGTGCTACCCTTTACCCGAGCGATGAAGTCCGGCTCCTCATTCTCTATCCAAATGGATAATGGAGCTGTAGACATTGGAGGAAGTGTAGGATTTGCAATCCAGAATGCGAATGATGAAGATCTTTGGGTATTCTACTATTCAGGTGGAGCGACCCATTATACTGTGAACGATGCAAATGGTCCGATTCCTACTACGATTCCTTTTACGGATGAAGGTTTGACTATCGATATAGAGATGACCGGTCCGACCACCTTCGATGTAACTGTCACCGCGTTAGATGGTACAGCTATTTGGACGGGGAGTAATGCGATCATCAGTCCTTCCGGAGGACAGATCCCGGCACAATTGAGCGTATTCAATATCAATGCTGGGTCCGGACTTTCCAACGCATGCTATTTCAACAATATCCAATTGTGCCATGTTCCGGCAACAATAGATATGGACACAGACCTTGAGAGTTATGGAACAATGGAACTCTATTGCAGAGTCAACCTCAATGGAAATGACGTGCACTTCTGGAATCCTCCGATCGTACTCGGTCCGAACGAACATAGCTTCTTTGTCAGTGAGGATATCCTGCATCAGGGTACAGTGAGTGCCACGGTCACCGATAACACCTTACCAGTGACCTTTCCATTCGGAACCGAGGATGATATCCCTATCTACACTGAATTTCAGCTTGATTCAGGTTATGCCGGAGTAGTGACCATGGCGACCTACCGGACCGCTGCTGATAATCTCCCGTGGCCCGTATCTCCAACAGCGGTGAATAATCTTAACTCCACCACAGGGCTCACTCCGGATAACAGGGATGCTACCGCTGACAGATTCTGGTCCATTACTAGCACAGATGACTCGTTCGAAGCTAATCTTACTTTAAGTATCACCGATAGCGAGTTACCCGGCATTCCGTATGACAATCCGCTCAATCTTGTAGGTCAACGATATGATGAAGAAGAACTTGGAGGAAGTTGGAGACCTCCCGCCCCAGGTCAATCTTCTGCTGTAGGAACCTATTCTCCAAATACCATCAGTGTGTTCATACCCAAGGTCACAGAACTAAGCCCTTGGGCAGTAGCCAGTCAACTTTCTCCACTTCCAGTAGAACTTCTTCATTTTGAAGGGGTCAAGGTTGATGATGGAATAGAGTTGACCTGGACTACAGCTTCTGAGGTAAGCAATGCTGGCTTCGAATTACGTAGGTTCAATGATGACCGTATCGAAGAACCGATCGCTTTTGTTCCGGGAAGTGGTAATAGCAGCGCAGAGAATCATTACCTCCACTTGGATTCAGAACCATTGTATGGCTGGAACTATTATCGTTTAGTACAGCATGACTTCGATGGCACCCAGAATGACAAAGGAATAGTCTCGGTCTGGTGGGATGGAAATTCCTCGAATGACGGATATGTCTTAAACTGGACCGAAGATGGTCTGCACATCAGTCATAACACAAATAAATCAGTAGGGTCTGTAATGCTCCATGATGTCAATGGAAGACTACTCTACTCAGAAATAATCGATAGAACAGAGTGTATCATCGACCTATCAAGGAGCCAAAGCATGTATATCATCCAGATGGAAAATGGTACGGATCATTACACCCAACGTATCGTAGACATCAGACTTTGATCACTTTCAATCGAGCATCCAGAGGATCGGAGACCTCTAATAGGTGATCGATGAATCCATCCCCTTGTTTCAGATACCAATGCAAGAAATTCTCTGTACGCTCACGAAGACTACCACCTGGTAAGAACTTGTTCTTGATGGTGGAGATTCGATTGAGTGAATCACCGTGCTTCTTCTTCTCTGCGCGGATCATCTTCTTTTCCAGGTTCTCAATAGACTTGATCAAGCGACTGCGTTCTGCTTTTGCAAAACCGAGGATGTTGGGGTCGATGTCTTTTGAACGATCGACCAGTTTGTCGAAGTGCTTGATCATGGTCTCCCGATCGGTACTGATATCCAATTCTTCTCCTGCATTTTGCTTGGCAAATTCCTTGTAAAGAAGATCATCGTCTCTGAAGAGATCCATGGTCGCGAATCCCAATTCTTTCCACTTCTGCTCGGTACGGTCATCGATCCAGATCATCGTGTCTCGAAGTATGAGTACCGGAAGTCGCAGATCAAAAGCTTCCATTACCTCTTTGAGCTGCAACCAATAACTCAATTCACCCGGACCACCCACATAGGCGATATTGGGTAAGATATACTCCTGATACACCGGTCTGAACAACACATTCGGGCTGAATCGTTCCGGATGATCTGTAATGAGTTTTGAATAGTCGCCATCCTTCCATACAATTCCATCCACTGGACCTATAGTGCCTGACTCTTTGGTCAATCTGACACGCTCTGTGTCGGTCATATAGAACAGGTTGATGTCCCGTGCTGTTGCCTGGACCTGCTCTCCCCTGTTGCGGATGACCTCGGCCCGGGACTCCATAGCCTTCTCGATCATACTTTGCTCCATCTCATTGCGCATATGCTCTGAGAATGAAGCCTTGAGTCGCCTATCGGAAGCATCGAGAATAAGTAGTCCATACTTACCAAAGAGGGATTGGATCAAGGCTCTGAAGGCTTGAGCCATGCTACGATCCTGGGTATAGCACGAGGCGATGAGTTTCTTCGCTTCTTGAGCCAAGGGGCTTTCTCCCAGCACTTGACCCAATTCTACGACCACATCATCTATGTGCTCCAAAGGCATCGTCCCTGCAGGCCCATTGTGTTCCGTGGGTATTGCGAATCTTCTGCCAAAAAGCAGACAATGGTCTATCTCATCGATATCATGATCTTCAGATGCCATCCAGAATAGGGGAACGACATGTACTCCCTCTTCTTCTCTCATCGTCTCAGCCAATCGGATGACAGAAGCCACTTTGTAGAGCATGTATACCGGTCCTCCGAATAAACACAACTGATGACCCGTGGAGATGGTACGCGAGCCAGGATCAGATAGCATGTCCAGCATGGTCTGCTGTTGGTCGGTACAGTGCTCGCCATGTTGTTCTTTCAATACCTCTAGCAGCAACTCTCGCTGGGAACTATCGAATGACCGAGACTCGGCTGCATCTCTCAGTCCTTGACGGTCAGGACGATAATGTGTGAAATCCGACATATCCCCAGCATCCTTCAGATAGTCGATGACCAATCGGGGATATTGACCTGTATTCTCCAGAGGTATGTGCTCGATCTGCATGAGGCTGGCAAATTTAACCTGCTACGGACTCTCTCGACCCCGGGTGTCCATCTACCTTTGTCGCCTATGCAGATCAAGAAGGGAAAAGTCTACGAACTGGAAGTCGAAGAAATGGCATTCGGTGGTAAGGGAATCACTCGTATACCCACTGAAGAAGGCAATTATGTTGTATTCACTCCCAATACCATCCCCGGCCAGAAAGTCCTGACCCGGGTAGTCAAAAAGCGATCAAAATATGCCGAGGGACGTGTACTGCGCATCGTAGAACGGTCCGAGATGGAAGAAGAGATACCCTATCAAGGCGTATCAGGGGCTCCCTATGCCACATTGCCATTGGAGAAACAGCGGTTCTATAAGGAAAGGGACAGCCTGGGACAATTCAAAAAACTCAAATGCGATAGCGTGATCGACTGTTTCGATCGTATGATTCCTTCTCCAGTAGACTGGCAGTACCGCAACAAGATGGAGTATTCCTTTTCCGCCATCACCTGGGATATGGACGCAGACGAGTCGAAAGATGAATTCGGTCTCGGCTTCAAAAAACGGGGTATGTGGTGGGCCGTGGAGAATCTGGACCGTCCTTCGGGGCTCTTCGATCTGGAATTCGAAAAGGGACTCATCCGTATCAAAGAGTGGTGTGAGAAGACCGGACTACCTCCCTGGCACGCCCCACGAAATCATGGATTCTTCCGCTCGCTGCTCGTGCGCAGATCTTTCCATCAAGACCGCTTCCTCATCGCATTGATGACCTCCAGCGAAGGATTGTCCGAATTCGATCAGAACGGATTCATCAAGCTGCTGCATGATCTGTACCCTGAACGGATAGCGGGTATCATCCATACGATCAGCGATAGCCAGGGAGACCGATTCGAATATGCCCCAGAGGCCAGCACGCTGATCTGGGGTGAGGACCACCTAGTAGAAGATCTGCTCGGTTTGAATTTCAAGATCAGTCTTTCCAGTTTCTTCCAGACCAATCCAGCAAGTGCTGAGGTACTCTATCAAAAAGTGATCGACCTAGTCGAGGAACATGGGAAAAAAGGTGTGATCCTGGACATGTTCTGCGGTACAGGCACGATCGGTCAGTTACTCGCCAGAAACCTGGACGATGCATCCGTCATCGGAGTGGATATCACTCCATCATCGATTGCTGATGCTCAAAAGAATGCCGAGTTGAATGGTATCAGCAATGTGGAGTTCCACGCTTCTGATGTAGGGAAATTTCTGAATACACGACCAGAATTGAAAGGTAGGATAGGGTGCATCGTGCTTGACCCCCCGCGCAACGGTGTCGAGGGTAAGGCATTGGATAAGGTGATCGCACTAGAGGCAGAGACCATCGTCTATGTATCATGCAACCCCGCCACCCAAGCGAGAGATACCATCCGATTGCAGGAAGCTGGATATGAACCTCAGTATTACTGCTTGGTCGATCAATTTCCCCATACCGCTCATGTTGAGGGTATAGCTGTATTCACTAGATAGAGCTTCTTCATCAAGGGCTTACCCCTTGCATCAAGTACCCACAGATCAATGCGCCATAGGTCCCAAGAGCGTAACCCAATACCGCAAGCAACACTCCTACCGGTGCGAGTGAAGGGTGAAATGCTGCAGCCACTACAGGGGCACTCGCTGCACCACCTATGTTGGCCTTACTACCAACAGCAAGGAAGAAGAATGGCGAGCGGATCAATTTCCCAATGATCACCAGCAGAAGGACGTGGAAGGCCATCCACGTGAATCCTACCAAGAATATCGCAGGATTCTCTGCAATGGCCAGGATATTCATTTTCATCCCGATGGTCGCTACCAGTATATATATGAAGACACTTCCAATCTTGGAAGCTCCAGCACCCTCGTAGTTCCTCAATTTGGTGAAGCTCAATCCTATGCCGAAGGTGGTCGCCAATACGATCAACCAGAAGAAGCCTGAGCCCAGACTGAAGGTATCTGCTAGATAAGGTGCATGCTCCCTGACCGCGGGTGCGATCGTATCGGCCAGCAAATGGGCTAGACCGGTACATCCCAGACCTATTCCCAGAATGACCATCAGATCAGGAAAACTGGCCACCCGCTTGATCCTGTCTCCGAATTCTTGCATATGATCTTTCAAGGTGTTGACCGCTGAAGCATCCGCTTTGAAGAATTTATCCAGTTGAGCGGATTTCCCCACACCTAGCAGAAGGAAGAACATCCACACTTCAGCCACGATGATATCTACTGTGATCATTATCGAGTACATACCTCCGGTGATGAGATTCTTCTCTCCCTCTTTGAATATCTCGTACATGGCCGCCTGATTGGCCCCTCCACCGATCCATGATCCGGCAATGGTGGTCATGCCTCGCCATACCTCATGCGGTTCTTGTCCACCTACCACATCGGGTGAGATGTAGGAGAATATGAGAATGGCCAAGGGGCCTCCCAGCACAACGCCTACAGTACCTGTTACGAACATGATGAGTGCTTTGGGACCCAATTTGAAGACTTCTTTCAAACTGATGCTCAGGGTCAACAAGACCAAGCTGGCCGGAAGCATGTAGCGGGAAGCCACAAAGTACAATTGAGACTTCTCAATGAATGGACTGACGATCTCCTTGGCCTCATCATTGACCAGAACGAAATTCTTGAAGTCCTTGAATGAGGAGATCCCAGTCATATCAAAACCGCTCTCGACCAAGGCGTTGATAGCCGCACTCATATCTACCCACTTAGGAGAAATGATGCCGAAGGTGCTGAATAGTGAAGGGAGGAAATAGCAAAGCAAAAGGGCAGGAATGACTCGAAAGAACTTAGAGAATCGGTCCATCTCCGTGGCTTTGAAGATGAGCGCCAATAGGATCATCA
>JABDLZ010000150.1 GCA_013001705.1 Flavobacteriales bacterium | reverse complement strand
AATTCAGGGCATCTCTACCCCATTGTTCCACCTCATCCGGGTTCATGATGTCTACCAGGTTCTTCATCTCTTGTAATGTCTCGTAGAGTATCGCAGCTCTCTGTCTTTGCTCTTCTGTCAGGCGTTCATTCCTACTGCTCATGGCCAATCCGTGGGGTTCACGTACAATGGGACAGGGTATGATATCTATCGCGTAGTCATGCTCATCGACCAACTTGCGAATGATGGCAAGTTGCTGGAAGTCTTTCTCTCCGAAACAGGCCACATCCGGCTGAATGATATCGAATAAGCGCGCTACCACCTCTACTACGCCATCGAAATGACCCGAACGTTCTGCCCCTTCCATTACTAGGTCCAGACCCTCGTAGTCGATCGTCTTGGTCTTATGGCCTTCTGGGTAGATCTCCTCTACATCGGGCATGAAGGCCACATGACAGCCCGAAGCCTCCAGTTTGACAAGGTCGGCCTCTATGGTGCGGGGATAATTCTCCAGGTCGCTGGCTTCGTTGAATTGGGTTGGATTGACGAAAATGCTGGCGACCACCACGTCTGCATGTTCTAGGGCTTTGGTTATCAAAGAGAGGTGTCCGTCATGCAAGGCGCCCATGGTCGGTACCAACGCGACTTTTTTGTGGTGTTCTTTGACTGAAGCGACATATCTCGCCACCTCCTCTGAAGTATTGCTTACTAACATGTGTCGGGCAGGCTACTGGAAATCAATGAGATATAGATTCTTGCCCCTTGATTTGTTGAGAATAGGGCCTTTTTTCTATATTTTTGTACTCGCAAAAATCATTTTTATAAGTCAGATTGCATGGAAAACCTGAAAATACTCTACATATCTCAAGAAATCACTCCGTTCCTTCCTGAGAGCCCCATTTCGAATAAAGCGAGGAGATTACCTCAGTACATGAATGAGAATGGTCACGAGATCAGAGTATTCATGCCGCGTTTCGGTGTTATCAACGAGCGCAGGCACCAACTCCATGAGGTCATCCGCCTTTCTGGAATGAACCTGGTCATCAATGACAGTGACCACCCCTTGATCATCAAGGTGGCCTCTATCCCTCAGGTGAGGATGCAGGTCTATTTCATCGACAACGAAGAATATTTCAAGCGTAAGGCCGTTTTCAAGGATGAAGACGAGAAGTTCTTTGAAGACAATGACGAGCGCTCTCTATTCTTCTGCAAAGGAGTATTGGAGACCGTAAAGAAACTCGGTTGGAAGCCGGACATCATCCATTGCCATGGCTGGATGAGTTCTATGGTGCCTATGCTGGTGAAGCGTATGTTCCATGAGGATCCACATTTCGAGAACTCTAGGATCATCTACTCGGCCTATAAGAACGATATCCAAGAGCAATTCGATAACGAACTTATCGCCAAGTACGAATACGATGAGATCGATGCAGAACATGTAGAGGTCATCCGCGATGCTTCTCTACTCAACCTGCATAAGTTGGCTCTGCAGTACGCTGACGCTGTCATCATGGGAGATGCTAAGGTGGATAAAGGACTTGACAAGGCGATCGAAGAGGCTGGTCTTCCTACATTGGACTACCAAGGTGAAGAAGATTACGAGGCCGCTTACGAGGAATTCTACAAAACGGTTTTTGAGGAGGTCGAAGCGCTCGTATGACCTGACATCGACATATGGAACACAACATTGAGAGGCGGCCGCTCAAGGCCGCCTACTTCGTTATAGTAGGGCTGATCCTCCTCTGCCTGTCCTGCGAGAAAAAAGAGGACTCCTTAGGGCTGGGTCTCCAACCCGATGAAGATTTCTTGGATGTATTGACCATAGATGATCTGAACATCTCCACCAGCACGGTGCGTGCCGATTCAGCGCGAACGAACGAACTGTCCCGAGCGCTATTGGGAGAGTTGCGACATCCCCTTTTCGGCACCATGCGTTCGACCATATATTCTCAATTCCGTCTCAATGCTCTAGGAGCGGATTTCGGAACGAATCCTACGGTTGATAGTCTGATGCTCAATCTCCTCTATCTGGACAATGATTCGGTCTATGGTCCGGATATGGAAGAGTTCACGATCAGTATCAAACGTTTGGATGTGGCTCTCGATCTGGACTCCCTCTACTATTCGAACTACACCACCGAGGTTCTGGATGAGGAACTCGCCTTCGATCCGGATTCGATCATTCGTTTCGAGACGGATGAGGATGTGATCATCGGAGAAGACACACTCAGCCCAAGGCTGATGGTACGTCTCAAGGATGAGCTTGGACAAGAGTTACTTGATGCTTCAGAAGGGGATGATGGTGTATTTGATGAAATCGATGATTTCCTCGAGTATTTCAAAGGTCTGCGTATCAGCACTTCTCGTTTGACTACCACAGGAGCTATCGCCTACTTCGACCTCCTGAGCGCCTCGAGCAATATGACCTTGTACTATCACAATGATGATGAAGATTCCCTGTCCTTCGAATTCACGATCAACTCCAATGCCCAGCGCTACTTGGCCTTTGAGCGCGATTATACCGGCACACCTGTTGCCGATCAGCTGAATGATCCTTCTCTCGGACAACAGGAGGTCTATCTGCAAGCCATGGCCGGAGTCAATGTGGCCATTGATATTTCTCAATTGAAGAATGTGCTGGACACGATAAATGGTGCGTTCAATAAAGTGGAGATAGTAGTCCCTGCACTAGAGCCGACTGAGAATGACGAATTTCCTTTTCCTGAACGTCTGTTTGCAGTCTACGTGAACAGCGATGGGGATGTGCTTTCCATACCCGACCTCTTCGAGGGGGATGCCCATAGCGATGGATATTACGATGAGGACACCGGAGAGTACAGGGTGAACATGACCCGATTTGCCCAACAGATCGTCACAGAAGTGGAAGATGCGGATGAGATCAAGTTGTTACCCACGAGTAACGCAGTCAGCCCTAACTTTGTAAGGCTTGCAGGAAGTGAGAACCCAGAGAAGCGGATCAAGCTGGTGATTACCTATACCCAATTCGAATAGTCATGTGTGGAATAGTCGGATATCTTGGAGAACGCGAAGCCTACCCTATCATCCTCAAGGGCCTCAAACGCTTGGAATATCGAGGATATGACAGCGCAGGAGTCGCTTTACAGCAGGCGGATGGCATTCGTCTATTCAAGTGCAAAGGGAAGGTCTCCAATCTGGAGGAGATGGTGCAAGGACAAGATCATAGTGGCACGGCCGGTATCGGACATACGCGATGGGCCACCCATGGACCTCCCAATGATACCAATGCCCACCCACACTTCTCAGAGAGCGAAGAGCTCTGTATCATACACAACGGCATTATAGAGAACTACAACCCGCTCAAAGAAGAGTTGCAGAATCGTGGCTATGAATTCAAGAGCGATACCGATACAGAGGTCCTTATCAATCTGATCCAAGAGGTACATAAGGGTACCGGAGCCGATCTATTCGAGTCCATCCGGATCGCCTTGAATGAAGTAGTAGGTGCCTATGCGCTGGTGGTGCTCAATAAAGAGAACCCCAACGAACTCATTGCGGCCAAAATGGGTAGCCCGCTGGTCGTGGGGATCGGTGAGAACGGAGAATACTTCTTCGCCTCTGATGCTACACCGATCATCGAGTACACCAAGAATGTGGTCTACCTGGAAGATGGTGAGATCGCTTCTGTGACCAAGGACAAGGGACTCAAGATCAAGACGATAGAGAATAAAGAGATCACTCCGTACATCCATGAATTGGAGATGAATCTAGAAGCACTTGAGCTGGGCGGTTATCCGCATTTCATGCTCAAGGAGATCCATGAACAACCCAAGTCTGTGCGCGATAGTATGCGTGGACGGGTCGACCTCATCTCAGGTAAGATCGTTCTGGGCGGTTTCAAGGAATACGAGCAACGCATCAAGAATGCAGAACGGATCATCATTGTGGCCTGCGGTACCTCATGGCATGCCGGTCTGGTGGCCGAGTACCTCATTGAAGATGTGGCCCGTGTGCCTGTGGAGGTGGAATATGCCTCAGAATTCCGCTATCGGAATCCGGTGATCACCGAAAAGGATGTCGTGATCGCCATTTCCCAATCCGGTGAGACGGCCGATACCTTGGCCGCTATTAAAATGGCCAAGGAAAAAGGAGCGCTGATATACGGCATCTGCAATGTGATCGGTAGTTCTATCCCTCGTGAGACCCATACCGGATCCTACACGCACGCTGGCCCAGAGATCGGTGTGGCCTCTACCAAAGCCTTTACGGCACAACTGACCGTTCTCACATTGATCGCTCTCACCCTCGGTCATTTGCGAGGAACGATCACCCACGGTAAGTTGCAAAGACTCTTGATCGAACTGGATTCCATTCCAGAAAAAATTGCCGCTTTGCTTGAGACCAATGACATGGTCGAATACCTGGCCGAACACTACAAGGATGCCAGCAATATGCTCTATCTCGGAAGAGGAGTCAACTTCCCGGTAGCCCTCGAAGGTGCACTCAAACTCAAAGAGATCTCCTACATCCATGCAGAAGGATATCCTGCTGCTGAGATGAAGCACGGACCTATCGCTCTGATCGATGAGCAGATGCCGGTCATTGTCATCGCTACCAAGGATTCTTCCTATGAGAAGGTGGTGAGCAATATCCAAGAAGTCAAGGCCCGCGGTGGGCGCATATTGGCCATTGTCACAGAAGGGGACACTCAGGTGAAGGAGATGGCCGATCATGTGATCGAGGTGCCGGAGACGGAAGGCATCCTCGTGCCCTTCCTCGCTGTGATCCCACTTCAATTGCTCTCTTATCACATAGCTGTGATGCGCGGATGTAACGTGGATCAACCACGAAATCTCGCCAAGAGCGTGACTGTAGAATAGTACTACAGTGAAAATCTACGGAATCAGCGGACTTGGAGCGAATGAACGGGTGTTCGATCAGGTGAATACCTTTCTGGACGAACCCATCACATACGTTCCCTGGATCACGCCTAAGCCAAAAGAATCTCTCGCAAGTTATGCGCAGCGTCTAGCCGGTGGCTTGGACACAGATGAGCCTTTCGCCTTGGTCGGATTGTCATTCGGTGGGATGCTGGCCTGTGAGATGAGCAAGCACATCGATCCTGAAACGATCATCATTATCAGTTCTGCGGCCTGCCGATCGGAGCTGCCCAGTTATTTCCGAAGGATCGGTAGCTTGAATCTGGTTCCCTACATCCCAGCCCAGCTCATGCAATTGCCCCTGCCTTTGCTCGATGCGGTGATGAACCTAAAGCGTCAGGAAAGCAAGGACCTTATCCATGAGATCGCTCATCAGACGGATAGAGCCTTTGTCAAGTGGGCTGTGCAAGCCATTCTCACATGGGATAATGAAGATGTACCTAGCAATTTAAAACGTATTCACGGTAAGGCCGATCGGGTATTGCCACTGAAAGTGGATGCCGATGACCTACTTGATGGCGGGCATATGGTCATCATCGATGAGCCAGAGAAAGTGGCCCGTCTGATCCAGAAAGAACTCACGCCAGCATAGGCACGACCCGCTCCATGGCTTCGAGTAAGCGGTCCACATCATCCTCGCTATTGTAAATAGAGAAACTGGCTCTCACTGTGCCAGGTATCTGAAAGCGGTCCATCAAGGGTTCTGTGCAATGATGCCCCGTCCTCACGGCTATTCCCATCTTATCCAGCAGAGTACCTAGGTCAAAGGGGTGTATGTCCCCTATCAAGAAAGAGATCGCTCCTGAGCGGTTCTTCGATTCTCCGATGATACGTGTCCCCTCTATCGACCCGAGTCCTTCCAAAGTGGAATTGAGGAGATTCAATTCGTGATACCGGATATTCTCCCAAGACAAGTTAGAGAGGTATTCAATGGCTTTTCCCAATCCGATGTTCCCTGCGATGTTGGGTGTACCCGCTTCGAACTTGAAGGGAATCTCATTGTAGGTGGTCTTTTCGAAAGAGACCGATCGGATCATTTCTCCTCCTCCGTATAGTGGAGGCATGGCTTCGAGTAGTTCTGCTTTCCCATACAGCACTCCCGTACCTGTGGGTCCGAAAATCTTGTGTCCCGAGAAGGTGTAGAAGTCCACATCCAGATCCTTTACATCCACGGGCATATGTGCTACTGCCTGTGCTCCATCCACATGGACCTTGGCGCCCATAGCGTGCGCTTTGTCTATCAATGTCTTGATGGGATTGATGGTGCCCAGTGTATTGGATACGTGCACCACCGAAAGGAATCGTGTGCGCTCGCTGAGCATCTCATCGAAGGCCTGCATATCCAACTCTCCGCTATCTGTGATAGGAATAATGCGGAGCTTGGCTCCACATTGATCACAGGCCATCTGCCAAGGAACGATATTGGAATGGTGCTCCATTCCGGAAATGATCACCTCATCATCGGGGCCAAGGGTTTGCCTCACCCAACTCTGCGAGAGGATGTTGATGCCTTCTGTTGTGCCTGAAGTGAAAATGACTTCGTTCTTTTCTGCCTGGATGAACTTGGAAATAGTTGTTCGTGCCTCCTCCATGGCTTCAGTGGCCTCTACACTCAACGAGTGCACTCCCCGATGTACATTGGCATTGTAATGCTCATAATAGTGCTTGACCGCATCGATCACCACTTGGGGTTTCTGGGTGCTGGCCGCGTTGTCCAAATAGACCAGTGGACGGCCGTTCACCTGACGAGAAAGAATGGGGAAGTCACTGCGTACATCCATTTTCTACCTCCCTTCTAGCTTTTCAGAAAGACGGGCCCAGGCATAGTCTTGGATGTCGCTATCGAGCTTCTCGATGACCTCACCTACAAAGGCATTGATCAAGAGTTGTTTTGCCTTATCGCGGTCCAGACCCCGGCATTGCAGGTAAAAGAGTGCTTCTTTATCCAGTTGGCCGGTGGTGCTACCGTGACTGCACTTCACGTCATCGGCATAGATCTCCAATTCGGGTTTGCTATTCATACTCGCCCTGTCACTCATGACAATATTGGCATTCTGTTGATAGGCATTGGTCTTCTGCGCATCCGGCCGGACGAAGACCTTGCCATTGAAGACCCCCTTGGATCGGTCATAGACCACCCCTTTGTAGAGTTCGTGGGACTCACAATTGGGCACCAGATGGTCGATGATGGAATGATTATCCACCAGTTCGCTCGCGGTAGGCATGTAGGCACCATTCAAGTGGCAGATACTGTTCTCACCTTGCAGTCTGACTTGCGGGTCATTGCGTGTCCATGCACCATCGATGGTGATGGTGTTCAATGTGAATGTCGCATCTCTACCTTGGTGAACTTCTTCTGTCGAGTAGTGATAGCTCTGCGTAGAACCGCTCTGGAATTTGTCGATCGTACACTGGGCATTATCAGCCACTCGTATCTCAGAGACCACATTGCTATGGATAGGATCTGCGAGATGGAAGAAAGATTGTACGATCCGCACTTCTGCCCCCTGGGCCACATCGAAGATGTGTCTGGTGAAAACAGCTGTCTCAGCCTGGGTGTGGACATGCACGATATGAACCGGCCTGTCTACCTTGATATTGCGCCCGACCGATACGTAGACTCCATCTTCAGAAAAGGCCATATTGGCCGCTACGAAGAGTTCATTTTGATGATTCCCCTGCTTGCCGTGGATCTCTTGTACCGCAGGATGGGAATCCATCGCCTGGGAAAGCGGCTTACAGATCACGTCATCAAGAGCAGGAAATGAACTTTGCTCACTATCCACCACCCCATCCACGATGAGTAGGACATACGCGTCAATCGAGGGCAATTCCAAGCTATGGATGTCGAACTTCCCTTGACCGACCGGTCTCTTCCAGGCCTGGTCCGTGATACGCTTGACCGGGGTATACTTCCACGCCTCCGTTCTCCGAGTGGGAATCTCTAAGAGCGACAAGGCTTCATACGCTTCTCGCTGAACACCCTGCATGGGTGTCTCAAAAGCCTCGAAGGTCTGGGTCAATCTCTTCTCTGCCACTACTTGGATCATGCGGTCGCTTCTTCTTTTATCCAATCGTATCCCTTCTCTTCCAGCTCTAGGGCCAATTCAGGTCCTCCCGTACGGATGATCTTACCGTCACTCAGGACATGGACGAAGTCGGGCTTGATATGGTCCAATAGACGCTGGTAGTGCGTTATGATGAGAAAGCTGCGCTCCGGTTGGCGCATGGAATTGACTCCCTTGGCCACGATACGCAAGGCATCGATATCCAGACCGGAATCCGTCTCATCCATGATGGCGAATGTGGGTTCCAGCATGGCCATCTGGAAGATGTCATTCCGCTTTTTCTCTCCTCCTGAGAAGCCTTCATTGACCGATCGGTCTTTCAGTTTACCATCCAGTTCTACGAGCTCTGAACAGGACTTCAGTTTTCCTAAGAATTCTTTGGCGGTCAAGGGGTCCAGCCCTTTGTGGGCACGGATCTCATTCAGAGATGTCTTGAGGAAATTCACATTGCTCACCCCTGGAATCTCTACCGGATATTGAAAGGCGAGAAAAAGGCCTTCTTTGGCGCGTTCATCGGCTTCCATTTCCAGGAGGTCTTCTCCTAGATATTCGACTGTTCCCTCTGTGATCTCGTATTCATCCTTACCGGCCAGAACAGCTGCTAAGGTGGATTTACCGGAACCGTTGGGTCCCATAATAGCGTGTATCTCCCCAGCCTCTATCTTCAAGTTCACCCCTTTCAGGATCTCATTACCTTCGACCGAGGCGTGTAGATTGTTTATCTTAATCATTTGAATCTGAACCTATTTCTCAATAACCTTATCGCTCAGCCTACAGAACCCTCGAGGGATATTTCCAGTAGTTTCTGAGCCTCCACCGCAAACTCCATGGGGAGCTTGTTCAATACTTCCTTTGCATATCCATTGACGATCAGGCTGATGGCTTTCTCTTCATCCATCCCTCGTTGTTGGCAATAGAATATCTGGTCTTCTCCAATCTTGCTTGTAGTAGCCTCGTGTTCCACCATGGCAGAGGGATTTTCTACCTCGATGTAGGGAAAGGTGTGTGCTCCGCTGGTGTCGGTCATAAGGAGTGAATCGCATTGGCTGAAATTCCTAGCGTTCTCTGCTCCTCTTCCAATTTTGACCAGGCCTCGGTATGAATTCTGACTGTGCCCGGCAGAAATCCCTTTGGAGATGATCGTACTGCGGGTGTTCTTCCCGATATGGATCATCTTGGTCCCGGTGTCGGCCTGCTGATGGTTGTTGGTCACCGCTACTGAATAGAATTCTCCGATGCTGTTATCTCCTTTGAGCACACAGCTGGGATATTTCCAGGTCACTGCACTTCCCGTCTCCACCTGAGTCCAACTGATCTTTGAATTCCTCTCACATAGTCCGCGCTTGGTCACGAAATTGAATACGCCCCCTTTTCCTTCTTTATCTCCTGGATACCAGTTCTGGACTGTGCTGTACTTGATCTCTGCACCGTCCAAGGCGATCAATTCCACTACGGCTGCATGCAATTGGTTCTCGTCCCGCTGAGGAGCTGTACAGCCTTCGAGGTAGGAGCAGAAACTCCCTTTATCCGCAATGACCAGTGTACGTTCGAATTGTCCTGTCCCAGCCTCATTGATCCGGAAGTAGGTGCTGAGTTCCATCGGGCATCGCACTCCTTGAGGGATGTAACAGAAGGAACCATCGGTAAAGACGGCCGAGTTCAAGGCTGCATAGAAGTTGTCCTTCTTCGGCACCACTGTCCCGATATATTTCTTGACCAGATCCGGGTGCTCTTGTATGGCCTCGCTCATAGAGCAGAAGATGATGCCGAGTTCGCCCAATTTCTCTTTGAAGGATGTGGCGACCGAGACGGAGTCCATCACAAAATCCACAGCTACTCCGGCCATGCGTTTCTGTTCTTCCATGGAGATCCCCAATCGGTCCATGGTGCTCTTCCACTCGGGGTCTATCTCATCCAGACTATCGAACTTGGGTCTGTCCTTAGGAGCTGAGTAGTAGCTGATCGCTTGGAAATCCGGTTTCTGGTACTTGACGTGAGCCCATTCCGGTTCGGTCATCTCCAGCCAGCCCTTGAATGCGTCCAGTCTCCATTCGAGCATCCACTCGGGCTCCTCTTTCTTGGCCGAAATGATACGTATGACATCCTCATTGAGCCCAGGAGGAACTTTATCGGACTCCACATCGGTGGTGAATCCGAACTCATATTCCTTATCGGTGACCACTTGGAGGATCTTATCTTCTTCGCTGAATTCCATGTGCTGGATCTCTGTCTTTATCTGTGGACAATGATCAGATGGAGAATGACTCCCCACATCCACAGGTACGGTTGGCATTGGGATTGATGAATTGGAATCCTTTGCCGTTCAGGCCTCCTGAATAATCCAATTCTGTACCGACCAGATAGAGGAAACTCTTCTTGTCTACAACGACTTTGACGCCATTGTCTTCGAAGATCTTGTCTTCATCTCCCATCTGCTGGTCGAAATCGAGCTTGTACATCAATCCAGAACATCCTCCACCTTCTACCCCCACACGGATGAAACTCCCATCAGGAGCGCCTTCCTCAGCAAGTAGTTTGAGGACCTGTTCTTTGGCGTTGTCTCTTACTTTGATCATGTCTGAAAATCAACTATATCAAGCGATACAAAGATATCTCTTTATCTGGAAAGATTCTAAATAAGCACTGCTGCCTGAGTGACTTGGGTCACACCTCGATCTCCATATTCCGGTACTTGGTCCTGACGGTCTCCAATTCGGCATAGATCTCTTCTGGATCCATAGTCGTGACCATGACCATGCGGTGCTCTTTTACGCCATGGAGGCCCTTGAAATAATTGGCATAGTGCCTTCTCATCTCTACGATTCCGAGATTCGGACCCTTCCACTCCAAGGACATCCGTAGGTGCTCTTTGCAAGCTTCCACCCTTTGATCTATATCGGGTCGAGGTAGCTCCTCACCTGTACGCATATAGTGTTTGATCTCGTTGAAGACCCAGGGATTTCCGATGCTCGCCCGGCCGATCATGATCCCGTCCACCCCATAACGGTCGCGCATCTCTACAGCTTTGGGCCCACCATCCACGTCACCATTGCCGAAGACGGGGATGTGCATACGGGGGTTGTTCTTGATCTCACCAATGAGCGACCAATCGGCCTCGCCTTTATACATCTGCTTGCGAGTGCGCCCATGGATGCTGATCGCCTGGATGCCTACATCCTGCAAGCGTTCAGCTACTTCTACGATATATTTCGTCTTATCGTCCCATCCCAAACGCGTCTTGACGGTGACCGGCTTGTTCACCGCCTTGACGATCTCAGCGGTCATGCTGACCATTTTTGGGATGTCTTGAAGGATCCCCGCTCCGGCCCCTTTGCAGGCGACCTTCTTGACCGGACAGCCATAATTGATGTCGATGATGTCCGGGTCGGCCTGTTCGGTGATCTCAGCTGCTTCGCGCATGTGATCGATGTCACTCCCAAAGATCTGAATGCCGATCGGGCGTTCGTATTCGAAGATGTCCAGCTTCTGTCGGCTCTTGGCCGCATCGCGTATCAAGCCTTCACTGGATATGAATTCAGTGTACATCACATCTGCACCGTGCTGTTTGCACAAGGCGCGGAAGGGAGGGTCACTGACGTCTTCCATCGGGGCGAGGAGTAATGGGAATTCCCCTACTTCTATGTCTGCTATCTTGACCACCTGAGAATGCTAAAAGCGTACTTTTCGGCAAAAGTAAGCCCCTTCCATGCCCAAGGACAATAAAAAGCTCTACCTATTGGATGCCATGGCACTGATCTATCGTGCCTATTTCGCCTTCATCAAGCGCCCGCTGATCAATAGCAAAGGTCTCAATACAAGCGCTATGACCGGTTTCATCAACGCTCTTTGGGACCTTATGCAGCGCGAACAGCCTTCACATCTAGCAGTAGCCTTCGACACCTTTGCCCCGACCGATAGAAGCACCGAGTACAGTTTCTATAAGGCCAATCGGGATGAGACGCCCAAGGACATTATCAGTAATCTGGAACCGATCAAAGAGTTCCTCAAGGCCTTTCACATCCCCATCATCGAGATGGATGGCTATGAAGCAGATGACCTGATAGGTACTCTCGCCAAACAGGCCGAAGCAGAAGGCTACACTGTCTATATGGTGACTCCCGATAAGGATTTCGGGCAGCTGGTCTCTGAGAATATCCTCATGTATAAACCTGCCATCGGAGGTCGACCCCAAGAGACCATGGGCGTACAGGAGGTGCTGCAGAAATGGGATATCGAACGTATTGACCAGGTGATCGACATGCTCGGCCTGATGGGAGATGCCGTGGATAATATCCCGGGAATTCCAGGGGTAGGCGAGAAAACAGCCCAAAAACTCCTCAAAGAATTCGACTCGATAGAAGGACTCCTGGCCCATACCGATCAACTCAAGGGAAAGCTGAAAGAAAAGGTAGAGAATGGAAAGGAAAATGCCTTGGTGTCTAAGATGCTGGCCACCATCATCACCGATGCTCCCATACGGTTCGATGCGAAGGATTTCACCATTGATGAGCCGGATACAGAACGTCTGGCAGAGCTTTTCGATGAATTCGAGTTCCGCACCTTGGGGAAACGCATTCTCGGGGAGCAGTATCAATTCGGCACCAATGCAGCAGCAGGTGAGCAGATGGATCTCTTTGCCTCCAATGGAGCCTCCACTGGCCCAGAACTCTCCTCCAACCTGAAGAGCCTGGATGATGTGGAGCATCGATACCACATGGTCGATGACAAGAAGGGCAGGCAGGAGCTGATCGAGAAATTATTGCAGGCCGATCTGATCTGCTTCGATACGGAGACCACCGGAGTGGACCCAAATCTCAGCGAACTGGTCGGGCTCTCTTTCGCTATCGAGCCCGGTGAGGCCTGGTATGTCCCCTTGTCGAGGGAGCGTGAAGACTGTCAAGCGGTACTCGAAGAGTTCCGGCCGGTATTGGAATCGGACACCATTGCCAAAACGGGTCATAATCTCAAATACGACATTCTCATCCTTAAGTGGTATGGCGTGGAGGTCAACGGCCCTATCGATGATTCGATGATCGCCCATTATCTTGTGGAGCCGGAAAAGCGGCACGGGATGGACTACCTCTCCGAGTCCTATCTAGGCTATAAACCTATCTCTATCGAGACGTTGATCGGCAAGCGAGGGAAGAATCAAAAGAGCATGCGGGATGTGCCGCCCGAAGATGTGGTGGACTATGCTGCGGAAGATGCCGATATCAGTCTGCAGCTCAGATCGCATTTCCTGCCCGCACTGAAAGAGCGGGGCGTAGAGAAACTCTACACAGAGATAGAGGCTCCTTTGGTCAAGGTCTTGGCAGAGATGGAGTTCGAAGGTGTGGGATTGGATGTGCCCTTCCTTGAGAACTATTCCAAAGAATTGGATACGGAGGCTTTAAAGAGTCGGGATGCGATCTTCGAACAGGCCGGAGTGGAGTTCAATCTGAATTCACCGAAACAGCTGGGTGAGGTGCTCTTTGAGAAAATGGCCATTCCCTACAAAGGCAAAAAGACCAAGACCGGGCAATTCTCTACCAGCGAAGATGTATTGAGCGGACTGAAACACGACCATCCCATCGTCAATGATATTCTGGACTACCGTGAACTGACCAAGCTCAAGAGCACCTATGTGGATGCACTCCCTCGACTGATCAATCCCAAGAGCGGGCGTATCCACACCTCCTTGAGGCAGGCCATTGTGCCTACGGGTAGGCTCAGTTCGGATAATCCCAACCTGCAGAATATCCCTATTCGTACTGAAAGAGGACGAAAGATCCGAAAGGCCTTCGTGCCCCCAGAGGGAGATTACATTTTGATGGCAGCAGACTATTCCCAAGTGGAACTCCGCATCATCGCGGCATTGAGTAAGGACGAGAATATGATACAGGCCTTCCTCAACGGGGAGGACATACACAGCGCCACGGCCTCCAAAGTGTTCGGGGTCCCATTGGATGAGGTCACTTCTGAGCTCCGGAGAAAGGCCAAAGCAGTGAACTTCGGTCTGGCCTACGGGCAAGGAGCCTTCGGTCTGGCTCAGAACCTGGGGATCAAGCGTGCCGAGGCCAAGGAGATCATCGATAATTACTTCGAGAAGTATCCAGGTATCAAGAACTATATGGACATAGCCGTGGAATCTGCTCGTGAGAAGGGCTATTCCGAAACCCTTCTGGGTCGCAAGCGGAATCTGCCGGATATCAATGGGCGGAATGCTGCTGTGAGGGCCGGGGCAGAACGGAATGCCATCAATACGCCCATACAAGGAAGCGCGGCCGACATCATCAAGGTGGCCATGGTCGATATTCAAAAAGAATTGAAGGCTCAAAAGGCCAGGTCCAAAATGATCTTACAGGTGCATGATGAATTGGTGTTCGATGTGCATCGAGATGAGTTGGACCACATTCGAGATATGGTGGTCGACAAAATGAGTACAGCGGTCGAATTGGAGGTTCCGCTGCTCGTAGAAGCTGGCGTGGGAGAGAACTGGTTGGAGGCTCACTAGAATTCCTCGGAATATGTAACATTATCACGCACAGTGCGTAATTAAGGGCAAGTCTGAAACCATATTCAGCTAAACTCTTACAATATGCACTGCAAGAATTTGAATACTATCCAGGTTGGCCTAGTGGCCATCCTATTCCTCGGAGGCCTTAGTTGGACCTCGTGCGCTGACTCGGCTCAGGTCGATGAGACACTGACCACAGTAGATTCATCCATTACAGAAGAGACCCAGGAACAGGCGGATCGACTGAAGAAGATCTTCTATCAGATCCCTTCTCCTGTAGAAATGGTCACCATCATCCGCGAGTCGGGTGCCCGGTACAACCATGCGGTGCTCAATGATGTGGATAACCGTAACGCGTATAACACCGCGAAGCGAAAGGCCATCAACCTTGGGATCTACGGTGCCGATCTGAGTTACACCTCTGTCTTCAATCAGAACCAGGAGTCGATCATCTATCTCTCTGCAGCCAAGCAATTGGCCGATGAGCTAGGTGTGTCCGGTGCCTTCAGTGATGAGACCATGGAGCGTGTCGAGTCCAATCTGGAGGATAGGGATTCACTGATGCACATCATCACGGAGACTTTCTATGAGTTGGATGCGTATCTCAAAGAGAACGATAGGAGCAGTATATCCGCACAGGTAATCACCGGTGGATGGTTAGAAGGACTATATCTAGCAAGTAGGATGATCGAATCCGGAGTAGAGGATGAAGCACTCATGGACCGTCTTATCGACCAGAAGTATGCCCTCGAAGACCTGATCAGCCTGAATGAGGCATACAATCAGGGTGGCACATTGGATCCGATCATCGAGGATCTGAAATCCCTCAAGGTGGTCTTTGACCGCACCCGTCCTAAAGAAATCGATAATACCCAGTCCGTAGTGAATGGTACGCTGGTCCTCGGGGCCGATTCCAAACTGATGTTGGACCCTGAAGACGTTGACAAGATCATCTCTCTGGCCACTGACATCCGTGACAGATACGTGACTTCATAATGATGGATGTAAAGATGAGAGCTATGAAAAAGAATCTGATGATCATATTGCTGGCCGTGATGTTGCCTTCCTTGGCCTTCTCACAGTGCCGTAGATTCACCAAGGTGAAATGTCTCCCTGCCTTGGGCGAGTACATACCGAATGACAATTTCAATAGTGCTGTGCTCATACCGGGCGATGAGGCCGAACTTACCATGACCTTCTATGCTGGACAGGACTACAGGGTGATGGTATGTGCTGAGGAGATCCTCGGAGACCTCAGCTACAAGATCGTCAATGACGATGGTGAAAGTGTATTCGATTCAGAAAGCACCGATACGGACCACTTGGACTTCTCTGTGGCCAATACCCAGCAATTACATATGATATTGAAGGTGCCTCCGAGAGAGAACCCCAATCAATTGATCCACGAAGGCTGTGCTACAGTACTGGTGGGATACAAGGATGAGAGCTGAATAAGAAGATCTCTGAACGATCAACTATTTTGAAAAGGCCTGTTCCAGATCATGGAGCAGGTCTTTTTCATGCTCTATCCCTACACTCAGACGCAGTAAGGAATCCACCACTCCCGTCTTCTCCCTCTCAGCCTTGGGGATGGAGGCATGTGTCATGGAGGCCGGATGTCCGATGAGTGACTCCACCCCTCCCAAAGATTCTGCAAGTGCGAATATCTGAGTGGATTCTGCCAACTTCTTGGCCTGTTCCAGGTCATTTCCCTTCAGCGTGAAGGACACCATTCCTCCGAAATCCTTCATCTGCCGCTTGGCCACCGCATGACCCGGATGATCTTCGAATCCCGGCCAATACACCTGGTCCACTTCAGGTCGTTTTCTCAGGAACTCTGCTACCGCTCGCCCATTCAGACAGTGCCGCTCCATGCGGATGTGCAGGGTCTTTATCCCTCTCAATACCAAGAAACAGTCCTGTGGACCGAGCACTGCTCCGCAGCTGTTCTGCAGGCGATAAAGCTCTTCTGCAATCCCATCATCACTGGTTATCACTGCTCCCATGACCACGTCACTGTGTCCGTTGATGTACTTGGTGATGGAGTGCATGACTATGTCGGCTCCCTGATCGAGCGGATTCTGCAGATAGGGTGAGGCAAAGGTGTTGTCTACGATGAGTTTAGCCCCACACTCCTGGGCGATCTCTGCCATCAATGCGATGTCGATGATGTTCATCATCGGATTGGTAGGTGTCTCTACCCAGATGACCTTGGTGTTCTCATTGACCAATGAGCGCACTTTATCCGCATCCATCAGTGGGTCGAAATGGAATTTGATGCCATAGGGACTCCACACCGTGTTGAATATGCGATAGGTCCCTCCATAGAGGTCGCTGGTACTGATCACCTCATCGCCTGGGCGTAGTAGTTTCATCAAAGTGTCGGTAGCTGCCAGTCCAGACCCGAATACCACCCCGTGTTTGCCGTTCTCCAAGGCGGCCAAGTTGGCCTGCAGGGCATCGCGTGTGGGGTTCTGTGTGCGGGCGTATTCATATCCCTTGTGCACTCCCACTTTATCCTGCACATAGGTGGAGGTCTGGAAGATGGGCGTCATGATGGCTCCGGTGGATGGGTCGGGTTCTATTCCCGCATGAAGTACCTTGGTCTCGAATTCCATAGTGCTTGAATTTTAAGGCTGCCAAATGTACGGGGATGTACCACCGAATCAAAACAGCTCATTGATCCGCTCTATGAAGTCCTGCGCAACCAGCTAGGCAGGATCAATACCCCTGCGAAGAGATAGGGGAAATAGGTCATCAACCTCCATAGGATCGCTAGTAAGCCGACCACCGTGACGGGCACCACACTTCCTCCGAAGAATTCATAGAAAGCGAATTCAGCTACCCCACTACTACCGGGAGTAGGTGATATGAGCATGATCATCCACATGACGATCTGCTTGGCGTAGGCCACCATGTTGTCTATCCCGGGCACGACCATCATCAGAAGACAATTGAGCAATAGGAAGCGGGCCGACCAAGATGCGAAGGTCGCGGCCAGTCCTTTGAACCAATAGCCCGAGTGCTGTTCTTTCAGCTCGCGAGAAGTGATCATGAGATCGTTCCCCCAGGCCACGATGCGGTATCTCCATTTACGTAGGAAGGGTAGACTGAACAGCTTGATCAACACATAGCGGAAGGCACGAGGATTGATCAAAACCGCATAGACCAGGATCATCAGCAAGGTGAATGTGAAGAGGTACCCGACCCAGAACAGACCTTCTGCTGTGAGGGTCATTCCGAACAGCGTCTGTTCCCAGTTCTCTGGGAATAGCCCGTGGACCCCGACAAAAATCATGATCAGTGGTACCATGGATACATAGAAGATCTCATCCATCATTGCGGTCACCATAACAATGGCCGTGCTCTTGCCCAGATTCATGCCCTCGCGATTGAGAAAATAGATGGCCACTGCCGATCCTCCGACCACACTCGGGGTCAGCGCGGAGGCAAACTCCCAGAGCAAGACGATATCAAAACATTGTCTCCATGAGAACTGCTTGGAGCTC
>JABDLZ010000149.1 GCA_013001705.1 Flavobacteriales bacterium | reverse complement strand
TCGTCCAACAGTAGGACCAAAGAATACACCTCTGTGCTGGACTTTATCGGAAGCTCCATCCGGGAGCGTATCGATGAGTCGGATGTACTGGCCTTGGACGATGTACGAACTGAGGATGACTACGTACAGACCACTTTGCGGATAGGAAGTTTCGAGATATCCAGAGGAAGAAGGACCCGCTGAATCGATCGATGTAACAATCAGACAGAACAGACCGTCACACGAACAGAACCACCTTAAGAAAGAATACCATGCGCACACTACTACTCAGTATCACTATCATCGCTCTGATGAGCAGTGTATCCCTACAGGCCCAGACCGAGCCTGACAGCACGGATCATGATCTGGAGACCATCGAACTCAAAGCGGGTAAAGAAGGGCTCAAGGTCAAAGTGCAGACCATGGACACACTGACCGGGGAGGTGAAGGACACCACCAAGATCAAGATGAAGAAGAGTACCATCATCATCGTCAATGAGGAGAATCCCGAGGTGAAGACCAAAGAGGATGATGATGAGTGGGTCGATCGGGACAGGAAGTATTCGCTGACCAACTGGGCCGGTATAGATATCGGTATCAATGGATTCCTAGATGCAGATGGGGAAGCCGACCTCAATGATTCCATCCCCTATCTCGCCACGAGCACCTTCGGTTCGCGGAGTTTCAGCATCAATTTCTGGGAGCAGAAATTCCGATTCATCAAGGACTATGTCGGTCTGACTACAGGAGCAGGATTGCAGGTCAATAGCTATCGCCTCAAGAATGACTACACCTTGGCCAATGTCAACGATTCTCTAGTAGCCTTCATGGACAGCTCCCTGAGTCTCAACAAGAATAAATTCAGAACGACCTGGATCAACGTGCCTCTATTATTGGAATTCAATACTTCTCTCAAGCGTGAGAAGAGTTTTCATCTGGCTGCTGGATTTGTGGGTGGATTTCATCTCGAATCCATGTACAAACAGAAGTACAAGCAGGATGGAGATTCCTTCAAGAACAGCACAAAGAACAATTTCAATGTGGAGCCCTTCCGCATGGAGGGTATGCTGCGGATCGGATATGGTTCGGTCAACCTCTTCACCACCATACAGCTGACCCAACTCTTCAAGGAGAACACGGGTCCAGAGATATATCCCTTCACGGTCGGCATCACCTTGCTCGACTTCGATTGAACACATAAGGATACAAGTCTGGTAGGGGTCCTTTTCCACATGGAGGGGGCCCTTTCCTCTTGGGGCTGATCAATCCCTATTTTTGGGCTCTTTGAAAAACACCGATATGGAGGAGCACATCAGGATTCTGAAGGAAAAAGAGGCCCAGGCCAAACTCGGAGGAGGAGAGAAACGCATCGAGGCCCAGCATGCCAAGAACAAGCTCACCGCCCGTGAGCGCATCCATATACTAATGGACGAAGGCAGTTTCGAGGAGATCGGCATGATGGTGACCCATCGCTCCCAGGATTTCGGTCTGGAAAACAAGGTCTTTCTCGGAGATGGGGTGGTCACCGGCTACGGGACCATCAACGGTCGGATCACCTACGTATTTGCCCAGGATTTCACCGTACTTGGAGGTTCTTTGGCAGAGGCCCATGCCCAGAAGATCTGCCGCATCATGGATCTGGCCATGCAGAACGGAGCTCCGGTGATCGGACTCAATGACTCAGGGGGTGCCCGCATCCAAGAGGGAGTCGTCTCCTTGGGTGGATATGCGGACATATTCTATCGCAACGTACAGGCCAGCGGGGTCATCCCCCAACTCTCGGCCATCATGGGACCCTGTGCCGGTGGGGCGGTCTATTCTCCTGCCTTGACCGATTTCATCATGATGGTGGAGAATAGCAGCTATATGTTCGTGACAGGACCCAATGTGGTCAAGACCGTCACACATGAAGAAGTGACCGCTGAAGAACTCGGGGGAGCGAGCACCCACAGTGCCAAATCGGGAGTTGCTCACTTTGCTTGCGAGAATGAAGTGGTGTGCTTGGAGAACCTCAAGGACCTACTCTCTTACATCC
This sequence comes from Flavobacteriales bacterium, assembly GCA_013001705.1. NCBI lineage: Bacteria > Pseudomonadati > Bacteroidota > Flavobacteriia > Flavobacteriales > Flavobacteriales bacterium. Next base: position 1,231 of record JABDLZ010000149.1, on the reverse strand, counting down.
CTCAGAATTGCGAAGAAGATGCTCCGCGTGTTGACTATCAACCAAGCGATGAGTCCCGCCCTGCATTGGACAGCATCATCCCAGAGAGCAGCAATCAACCCTATGATATGCATGAGGTCATAAGCGCCTGTGTGGACGATGGGAAGTTCTTGGAAGTACACAAAGATTATGCACCCAATATCCTCTGTGGCTTTGCACGTATAGCCGGTCGCAGTATCGGGGTGGTGGCCAATCAACCGGCACACCTCGCAGGAGTCCTCGATGTGGATTCCGGTATCAAAGGAGCCCGTTTCGTGCGCTTCTGTGATGCCTTCAATATCCCTTTGGTCGTGTTCGAGGATGTACCTGGATTCCTCCCCGGTACCGATCAAGAGTGGAATGGGGTGATCAATCACGGAGCCAAATTGCTCTATGCCTTCAGTGAGGCCACAGTGCCGCGTATGACCGTGATCACCCGCAAAGCCTATGGCGGAGCTTATGATGTGATGAACTCGAAGCACATAGGAGCTGACATGAATTTTGCCTGGCCTACTGCTGAGATCGCAGTGATGGGGGCCAAAGGCGCTGCTGAGATAATCTTCAAAAAAGAGATCAAGGAAGCAGCCGATCCAGAAAGTAAATGGAAGGAGAAAGAGGCCGAGTATGCCGAGAAATTCGCCAATCCCTACAGAGCGGCATCCCGCGGCTATATAGATGAGGTCATCGAACCTGCTGAGACCCGGAGTAAACTGATCAAATCACTTGAGATGCTGGAGAACAAGGTGGTCAACCTACCTCGGAAGAAACATGGGAATATTCCCTTGTAGAGCTGATTCAAGATTCTTGATTCAAGAGTCAAGAGGACTGATTCAAGAGTCAAGAAGCCAGATCAGGTATCAGATCACCTCTAACTCTTCTCCTACCTCTTTGAAGGCCTGGATGGCCTTATCCAGATGATGCTTCTCATGTGCTGCAGATAGTTGCACTCGGATACGTGCTTTCTCCTTGGGCACCACCGGATAGAAGAATCCGATCACATAGATGCCCTTTTCCAATAGTTTGTCGGCCATGACCTGGCTTAATTTTGCATCGTAGAGCATGACCGGCACGATGGCCGAATCCCCTTGCACGATATCGAATCCCAGCTCACTCATCCCTTTCTTGAAATAATCGACATTCTCCATCAGTTTATCACGCAATGCGGTCGATTGAGAGAGGATCTCGAGCACTTTGATGCTTGCACCTACAATGC
>JABDLZ010000148.1 GCA_013001705.1 Flavobacteriales bacterium | reverse complement strand
GTATTGGCTGTTACCGTCACATACTTGGTCTGCTTGTTCTTCTGTTTTCCAGGCTTGTATACCACTTTGATCTCACCTTCTTCACCGGGAGGAATAGGATCCTTCGGATACTCGGGAACGGTACAACCACATGATCCTTTTGCCTTATAGATAATCAAGGGATTGGTCCCGGAGTTGGTGAACTTGAAAATGTATTCATTCTCGGTATTCTGCTCGATCTGTCCGAAATCATGTTCCATCTGCGCAAAAGTGATGCCCGTCTTAGGGTCATTCTGATCCACCACAGGCTCTACAGACTTCTCTACAGTGAAGTTCTTTTCGGTACCTGGGGCTGCATTGAACTGGTTCTTCTTCTTCGAGTCAGCCGAGGCTACCTCTTTCTTATTCACTACACCAGCACGTTCAGGTGTGGTAGAACTTGAATTCTTCCAAAGGAAATAACCGTTGACCACGAGGGCTGCGGCTATGATTCCCATCAGACCGATTTTCAGATTGTTGCTCATTGTATACTTAGATTTTTTTCAGGGTGTAAAATTATGAAATCATGGATTGCCATGTTACTCAGTTATTCTGAGCCAGATTCAAGCGCTTGAACGTGTCATCTGTCATGACCTCCATCGCTTTTTGGTAAGCGGGTAGGATAGGGTTGATCACCTCATAGAATGCCTCGATATCGAATAGATTCCTAGCAACCAATGCCTTCAAACGTGTGTCGAAGAGATCCTTGGCTTGCTGATACTCCTCTTCATTGTATTCGATACCTTCTTTTTCTGCCTTGTCGAATAATCCTTGCATGAAATCATCTGACAACTCCAATCCTTCTCGCAACTCGGAGGCGGTGTTGTAGTTCTCGCTGAGACCATCACGATTGTCGTTGACATAGTTCAGAACGAATTGATTCATGACACCTTTTCGTACCACGTCATAATAGTAATCCGAACCCATAGTGGTATCCAGAGGTATGAATATGTCCGGGATTATTCCTCCACCGCCATACACCTTACGCTTATTGAGTTTGGTGAAGAACTGAAGTGAATCATTGATGTTGAGCATAGATTGGTCAGTAAGTTCTCCTTTTTCCAATCTGTCCCTACGTTCGTCCCGGTAGGCATCTACTCCTTCTTCATACGGTTTCTGAATACATCTGCCAGAAGGGGTGAAATACTTCTGCGTGGTCAATCTCACCGCACTGCCATCAGGTAGCCCGACCGGTTTCTGCACCAGTCCTTTACCGAATGAGCGTCTGCCGATTATCACTCCTCGATCCCAATCCTGAATGGCACCGGATACGATCTCACTCGCTGAGGCACTTCCTTCATCGATGAGTACAGCCAGTTTCCCTTTTTCGAATTCTCCTCGGGCCGATGCGTAGGTCTCATTCTTGGGGAAAGACCTTCCTTCAGTGAATACGATGAGTTGATCATCACTCAGGAACTCGTCAGCAATCTCGATGGCCGTACGTAGATATCCACCTCCATTGCCTTGAAGGTCCAGGATCAGATTTTCCATTCCTTGAGCTTTCAACTCGCTCAATGCTCTTCTGAACTCTGAGATGGTGGTAGCAGCAAATCGGCTGATCTTTATGTATCCGGTCTCTGGATCCGCCATATAGGATGCCACCACACTGTAGATAGGAATCTTGTCCCTGGTGATGGTAAAATCGATCACTTCATTTACACCCCTGCGTACTACACCCACACTGACCTCAGTACCTCTGGGTCCTTTCAGTAGGCGTTGTACATCACTGTTCTTGATACCCATCCCCGCTACATTCTCATCTTCTACACTGATGATACGGTCACCCGCCTGGATACCTACTTTCTCTGAAGGGCCTCCAGTGATCGGAGAGACCACGAAAATGGTATCCTCCAAGATGTTGAACTGAATACCTACCCCATCGAAGTTGCCTTTCAGAGGTTCGTTCATGGCCTTGAGTTCCTCTTTAGGGATATAGGTGCTGTGTGGGTCCAATTCCTCTAACATACCGATGATGGCATCTCGCACAAGTGCTTCACGGTCGACAGAATCTACGTAGAGTTCCTCGATATGATAGACCAGGGAATTAAAGCTCTCCAATTGAGCCGATGCTTCGGTCGTCTGCCCCTGCATACCAATACTCGTAAAACATAGGAAGAAGATCAGAAGGGATGTTACTCGTTGTATGTCCATGACTCTCATTACGCTAATAGATTCCTTTTGTTCCATACTTTATCAAATGCCTTTACCACAACAACTGCACCATGCACATGATCAATTCTCTTTGGACCCGATGGGTCTGGATCGGGTCACCGGATCTTCGGTCGTGATTCTATGTAATTGTGCTTCGAGCCCTTCACTTGGCAAGGGTATTTGATCCTTGACCACGACTCCATTCTCATCTACCAAGATAAAGAATGGAAGATTGACGATGCCCAATTGCCGGATGAGTGGACTGTAGATATCCTCAGTGGCCTGTAAGCTTGACCGCAGTAAAGGCCTGTCATCTCTTGGCTCTGGTCCATCGTGTATCAAGAATTGTATGTGATGGATATCTCGTGCGTACTCTCCCAGAAAGGTTTGGAGGGTCGCCTGTTCCTCTTTGCACCGGGTGCACCAAGTGGCATCGAATCCGATGAGTATCGGACGCCCTTTCAGGTCGGAGATACGATGGACTTCGTTGAATTGATCGGTGAACTCGAAATCCATTATAGGCAATCCCTCTGCCCTGCTACTCAACTTCGCTATGAGATTCCTAGCTATTGTTCGACTTTCTTCGCTCGCACCTTGTTCTGCAATATGCTCCAGTATCTGTATTCCCATCGTCCGATTCAAGCTGCCATTCCATATCTCTTCCAGTGCTAGACACATCACGAGTTCGCGCAACGGTGTGCGAGCGACAAAATCGTCTGCTTCCATGATGGCGGAAAGCTCTGTATAGGATCCATTGATGTTGATGGCGCTATCCAACTTCTCTTCTCCAAAAGAATCCGTGTTCTTGACCAAATAATACTTGTAGAATTCCCTGAGCAATGCAATGTGTTCAGGATGATGAATGGCCACCGGATGCGGTTCGATGAATTCTTGAAAGAACTGTCTGGGTGTCAGGTCCGAATTCCCATTCAACATGAGTTGGCCGATGACGGCATTTCGATACAAGGCAAAATAAGGATCATCCCCTTCAGCATAGATACTATCCATAGTGGAACGGAAAGCTTTGACCTTATTGAATAGCAACCTGCTCGGGTGGATGCCCTGTAAAGTTCTTACTGCGTTGGAGTCACTTTGTACTGCTTGATCCCGAGGAGAGAATAATCTTCTGAGGAGCTCATAATTCTTTTGGAAGAATAGATCATAATTCACATTGAAATCGATGATATCGGAATTGATGTCATCGGGTGAGAGATCGGTGAAGATGACCTCGGTCTCGGCTTCTTTTCCAAATCTTCTGGGCGCATCTGTTGGTGGAGCGGGATATTCGATCACGTAGCTTCCGTCTGGTTCCAAGTAGAGGTGGGCCATGGTGAAATCCACCGTTAATCTGGCCAATCGGATAGAGGAGATATCTGCAGTCAACTTGAAATTCCCATCTGAATCCACAACGGTCTCGTCTTGCTTCTCCAGCAACTCGCTCACCTGATCTGCATATGTATAGAGGACGATTCGCTCACCTGCCATATCAGGAGCCTGTCCATGGATCACAGCAGCACCCATGTGGAGTGCCAGCACCAGTTGGATCAGGATGGATATACTACGTATGGAAAACGACATGCTCAGAGTTAATCAATCTTCATGCCTTCCGGGATGAAGGGACGTATGTCCCCGTTATTACGGAGTATCTCTCTCAATATTGTGGAAGAGATGCCTGCAGTGGTAGGCGATGTGAGAAGGAAGACCGTCTCTACTTCAGGCGCCATGTTCTGATTCATCACGGCTATACTGTTCTCGTAAAAGAAATCCTTCCCATCTCTAAGACCGCGAAGTATGAATTGGGCCCCGACTTCTCTGCAGAAATCCACGGTAAGGCCATCGAAGCTCTGCACCTGCACTTGTTCCAGTTCTTTGAACACCTGCTCGATCATCGACTTCCTCTTGTCCAGGTCGAAATAGTATTTCTTGGTCGTATTAGTGCCTACTCCTATGACAATCCTGTCAAATAGGCCACAGGCTCTGCGCACGACCGACTCATGCCCTCGTGTGAATGGGTCGAATGATCCTGGGAAAACTGCTATACGCATGATTCAAGGTTTGAAGAATGAGAAATTGACCCTGCCATATCTCCTGTGCTCAATGAAGTGTGGCATCTTCTCAAAGGTATACTCCTGAGGGTGTTCTATGATCAGAAGACCATCGGCTTTCAACAGTTGATGCTGGAAGACATCTTCGATAATACGCTCATGGTGGGGGTAGTTATAGGGGGGGTCAGCAAAGATCAGATCATACTGACGATCTTGATTACGCAAGAATTTCAGGACATCGGATTTCAAATTCCGTACATTTTTGAAGTCAAAGGATCGCAGGACCTTCTCCCGATACTTGAAACTGGAGAGACTGATATCCACCATGATTCCTCTATCTGCTCCGCGACTCATCAATTCAAAACTGATATTGCCAGTACCGGAGAACAGATCCACAAAGGAGACACCCTCTAGATCGATCTTGTTCTGAACAAGGTTGAAGAGGCTCTCTTTGGCAAAATCAGTGGTGGGTCTCAGGTCCAGTTTGGATGAGACCGGGAGCTTCTTGCCTCGGTATTTACCGCCTATGATTCGCAATAGCGATAGTGGGTCAAACTGAATTCACCTATTCCTTGACTGTCCACTGGTCCAGATAGGTATTGCAAGCGAGGGCAGTAGGTCTTCAAAAGCTTGTGTCCAGAATCTGAATCGCTGCATTCACCGCTGATGACGATTACTGCCTGCGCGTGGTCCACGCGCATGCCATGTATGATGTTGAGTGTATGATAGACCAGGTCGGTATCATCCGGTATGTCGAATACGTTGAACAAGCGTAGTTCCTTGCCCTTGAAGACCATAGCGAAGAGTTGTTGATCGAGCACGTGCAACCTGAAAAGATGGTCACTGGAAAAGGACTGATTGACCCAGGCTTGGGTCAATACAGGATCCGAGGCATGTTTGACCTTGATCTGAGGAAAGAATCCCATCAGTTCTTGGTATACCTCATCCTCCAAACTGTAGATCGAATGAAGGTCCAGATTCTCAATATGCGTAGAGGCTACTTTGCGTCTTCCTTGTCCAAAGATGAGTGTCAGGTATTCTTCTTTCCTGCTTGGATCGAAAAGACCATCAGGGACCAGAGTGACTTCTTTGGAGCTAGAGTAGACCGTCACCGAACCGAAGTCCTTGCCTATGGTCGAGAAACGTTCGTTCAATCGGGAATCAGAAAGGGATTCCCGATAGATGTGCATCTCGGCATCGCGATCAATGGTCGAGAAACAGAGGGTGTAGGACGTAGCTTGGAGCAGGATACCGAGATGTACGGTCGCTGGATGGTCCAGATGCTCGAGATATCGGTCGAGATCAGTCTTCTTTCCAGTTACCATTCAAGTGAGCATCTTCCATACTACCTATTTTCAATGCTTCACTCTTGGGAGCCATGAATGGGTCCGGGTCGGTGACTTCCAATACAGGTTGTTCCACCCCTCCCAAATTGGCCATTCCGGCCTTGACTTCCCACGGTTCTCCGGAGCTAGGGGCATATTTCAGCTTTTCTAGATCCAATGGGAATTTCCTCGATTTCATGGCGATCTCATTTGTGAATTTATCCTCCATGACGGGAATCTGTATGGTATCCCTTACGATCATTCCCGAAGCAATCACCTCTTCATCGGTCATTCCCTCAGGCATCTTTTGGATCAGACCCAATTCCAAGGCCTTTTCCTCCGTACCTACACTATCAGGAATGGCACCGATCTTCTTGACCTTCGGCACGCTATCATTCTTCACAAATGCTACCAAGCCATCGAGGTCCTGAGTGTAGACTCCATGCACAGCGCGATAAGCTTCCTGGGCACTTCGTACATCTTTTAGAGCCTGTATTGTCTTGGCTTTGTTCAATTGCTTCATTTCCATCATCTCTATCTCACTGGAGATGGAGTTGCTATTGGCCATGATGAAGTAGATCGAGGCCAAGGCAAAAACAGCCGTCAATGCGATGCGGATAGGCTTTTTGATGACGTCCATGAGGAAGAGTAGGGAGATCACACCGACCAAGAATATGGTCACCGCTCCCAAGATGACCTCAGAGGGTTGAGGATTCGGTCCAGAGGCCATGATGAGCAGCGCAATTCCTGCGATGATACAAATAGCTGGGAACCAGTATTTACCAAGAGCTTTGAAGATAGTATCCATGCGTTGAATTATCCTTGTCAGACGGACAAAGCTAAGATTTTGTTTCTATAACCATATCGTAGATCAGAGGTCTGTGTCAATGTATATTTCAGCCCTCATGCCAGCGCATCCATCCTTGATATCAACGGAGATCCATCAGCGATCATTGGTCGATTTCCTGGATTTCGAACCCACTGGATCACAATCCCAAGCCATCTATGCCCTCGCCCGGCTTCTCTCGAGTCAGCGACCACGATGTGCTTTACTGATAAAAGGCTATGCTGGGACAGGTAAGACTACATTGATGCGTTCATTGGTCAAGCACTTGACCTCTATGGGGAGCGAGGCGGTGCTCCTTGCTCCCACAGGCAGGGCAGCTAAGGTGCTGTCACAATACACAGGTAGATTCAGCAGTACCATCCATCGTCACATCTATAGGCGGAATGTGGATGCATCCGGGAGGTCACATTTCAGCTTGGCACCCAATAAGCGGGAGAATGTACTGTTCATCGTTGATGAGGCTTCTATGCTCGGCAATGACAAAGGAGTGGTCTATAATGGTCTTCTGGATGACCTCATGGCCTATGTTTTCTCAGGGCCAGGTTGCAAACTGGTCCTGCTAGGGGATGATGCGCAGTTACCTCCTGTAGGCTTGGACCAGAGTCCGGCAATGGATGTGGACACGATGCGGAGCGACTATGACCTGACCATCGCGGGATGTACGATGATCGACATAGTCAGACAGGACGCGCAGAGTGCCATTCTCAGTCTGGCCACTGCGGTGAGGATGAGGGTGTTCGATACAGAAGACAAAAATTTGACCTTGAACTATTCCAAGGGTCCAGAAGTATTCCACCTAGACCCGAGGGATCTAGCCGATGAATTAGAGTCATGTTACAGCCATTATGGTGTAGAGCAGGTCCGGGTGATATGTAGATCCAATCGATCGGCCAATCAATACAATCAGCAGATACGTCAACAGGTATTGCAATTGGATGACCGGATAGGAGGTGGGGACCTAGTCATGATCGTCCGCAACAATTATCTCTGGACCCAAGAAGAAGGGAACATGCCATTCATTGCCAATGGTGATTTGGCGGAGGTACTGTATGTCAAGGAACAGAGGCAGCTTTATGAAATGGAATTCGCCCGATTGGGTCTCGATTTCATGGATTATCCCGATGAGCCGACCATGGAGGCCATGGCGCTGCTCGACACCTTGGAGGAGAAATCATCATCCATGTCCGAGGATAAGATGAGCAAGCTGTACGCAGCTGTCAAATCCGACCATGCATTCGAAGGTGGCCCTAGTTCGCTTCAAGAAAAAATGCAGAAGGATCCTTGGTACAATGCGCTACAGATCAAATTCGGCTATGCAGTCACCTGCCACAAGGCACAAGGCGGACAGTGGCCAGTGGTCTTTGTCGATCGGGGATATCTGACCGATGAGATGATGGATAGGGAATTCTGGAAATGGCTCTACACAGCTGTGACTCGGGCCACCGAGAAATTGTATTTGATCGGATTCTGAGATCGGCCGTTATTCCGTGCCTTCTGATTTCTCAGCTGCGAGTTCCTCCGCATAGCGCTGATTCAGCATCTCGATCACTTCCTGTGTGATCTCATAGGATTCATTGCCGATCAATATGCCTCCTCCGGCAGATTTAGCGAGAATGTAGTCATAGCCATATTTGGCATTGATGTCCTCCACCACTCCCATGATGCGCTCGTTGAGGTCTTCTTGTATCTCAGTCTCCAGCTTGATGAGGTCTGAGGTCAATTTCTCTTGATAGGCCTGTAGGTCCATCTGGCTCTGTTGGATCTTTTGCTCTGCTTCTTGCATCTGACTGGGAGTCATATATCTGGCCTCTTCCTGGAGCTTCATATACTCTTCCTCTGCTTTTCTCATCCTATTGGCCATTCTCCTTTCTGAGCGGCTGGTCTCCTCTTTAAGGACTTTCAGCTTGTCATCCAGATAGGTGAAATTGATGTTGATACTGTCAATGTTGATGTAGGCGATCTTACCTTCTCCAGGCAATGTCTCACCTTCTTCAATGGGTTCGACTGATACTTCTTGGGTAGGGTCTTCGGCCGTACTTCCTTTCATCCTATCGACCAAGAGATAACCTGAGATGAGCAGGGCGATGATGATGAGTGCGGTATTGATTTTCTGCATGGTAGCGCTTCTGGATTGAAAAGGCTGCGAAGATAGTATCAGAGACTCATCGTCTCTTTGAATTTTGCAGCCTGTCTCCGGGATACCTCTACTTCAGTCCCGTCTTTAAGAGTGACCATCAGCCCTCCGTTGAACCAGGATTCCACCTTATCGATCCATTTCAGATTGATGATGTATTTCCTATTTGCCCTGAAGAAGGTACGCGCATCCAAAGTGGTCTCCAGATTATTGAGGGACCGCAGGATCATTGGTTTCTGGTTCTTGAAGAACACTCTCACGTAGTTGCCTTCTGATTGGAATTTGGAGACCTCTGATAAGGTGACGAACCAACATCTGTCCCCATCCTTCAAGAAGATCTGGTCGTCTTGACCGAGCCGGGACTTGCGAGTGAGACTATCATCGGTCGTCTCTTGATCGTTGGTCGAATCCAAGCGTTTCAGGGTCTCTTCCAAACGCTGTGGTTCTACGGGCTTCAACAGATAGTCCAGCGCACTTACCTCGAAGGCTTTGAGCGCATATTCATCGTATGCAGTCACAAAGATCACCTTGGGCACGTATTCCAGTTCTGCAAGCAATTGGAAGCCATCCTTTTCGGGCATCTGAATGTCGAGGAATATCAGGTCGGGTCTAAGTGATTCTATCTTCTTTTTAGCGTCATCTGCATTGGATGATTCTGAGATCACATCGATGTGGACATATTGCTTCAGCAGACTGATCAACTCTTTGCGGGCCAATCGTTCATCATCTATGACTATCGTTCTCATATGCTATGGGTCTTAGGAAGTGTCAAGGTGGCCTTGACCTTCTTCTCTGGTTTTTGTTGGATAAGGAATGAAGCTTCGTCTTTGTACAGGATATTGAGCCTGCGCTTGAGGTTCTCCAGGCCGATACCGGTCCCTCTTTTCTTGGAGCCTAGGTCTCCGGAGTTCTCTACAGACACAATGATCTTATTATCCGACTCTCGTATCTCGATGTGCAATGTCCCACCTTCTTGGAGTCTGGAAATCCCATGTTTTATGGCATTTTCTACCAGCATCTGGATCATCATCGGGGGTATCTTGAGGTCCAGCAAGCGTTCATCCACTTCATAGGTGACTTTGAGTCGTTCCTCGTAGCGTATCTCTTCCAGGTCAAGGTGGTCCTTGACCAGATTCAATTCATCGCGGATTGTCACCAGATTCTGCCTACCGGCCATCAACGAGCTCCGTAGGATATTGGAAAGCTTGGTCACAGCACTCTTGGCCTGTGCGGGTTCTTCGTCAACCAAAGCACGGATGGAGTTCATCGCATTGAAGATGAAATGTGGATTGAGTTGGGACTTCAAGTTGGTCAACTCCAATTCTCGTTGACTGGATTCCAATCGGAGATTCTTGATCTCCTCCAATTCGTAATTGCGCAGGTAGTGGTAAGCAAAATAGCCAGTTGCCCATAGGAGGAAGAGAATGGTGAACGTGACGAAGAGGGTAAGGAGATCGGCCGAGTCTCCTGTCAAAACCGGACCTACGTTATCAAAGAACAGGTCCAAGATACTGGCCAAAAGCAGCGCATATACCACTCCGAAGAGCAGGCTGCCCAATATGACCCGGGGAATGATGGCCTCTAAACGCATGGTCAGCCAGCCCCGATTGATAATCAGCAATCGGAAGAGATGGGATAAGCCGACCCCTAGACCTATGATCAGGAAAAAGAGTTTGAGTGCCAGAGAGACCCCTAGTCCACTGCCGATGTAGTTCCACACCGTCAACATCAGTGAATAGATGGTCCAACCGGCCAATTGCGATTGCCAATAGTATTTCCGTCTGGTCGGTGTTATACCCACACGAGCAAAGATATTCCTTAACTATGCCCACCATCCAGCGACCAATGACGAAAGGTATTCTGGCTCGCTGAGCGGATGATGACTTGAACTATCTGGCCCACATATTACTATCAGGTGATGACATGAACATCGCCATAGGCAACTTCATAGGCGATGGGGTGAAAGGAAGGATCACCGAGAAATATCCACCGCTCATCACGGTAGGTCTCAGGTTGCATAGATTCATTGATGACATGGCCGATACGCATCCGGTGAACCTGGAAGCACGAAAGGCACTATATCCTCATTTTGGGAAATATTCGGCCGTGGTCCAGGATATGCTGCACGACCATTTTCTGGCACTGCACTGGGACAACTATTCCGAGCAGGATATCTCCACCTATCTAGATGAATTCTATAAGCATGCAGACCGGTCACTCGACATATTTCCTGAGCATCAGAAGCGATTCTATCTGGCCATGAAAGAAGGGAATTGGTTGATGAACTATCGATATCTCGACAATATCGAAAGGGCATTCTCTGGGCTCTCGAGACGGGTGCTCAGACCCAACTCCATTCATCTTGCAGGGCAGTATCTACGGAAGAATCATTCTCGTTTGGAAGCGGAGTTCTTGATCTTTTTTCCCATACTCATGAGGGCATCGCAGATAGAACTGGACCGATTGTTGACAAAGCTGTAGATAGCCAGATGGGCAGTCATAGCATCACTTGGTCGATTATATATATTTGTTCTTTGACTAAAACTCTGTAATGAAGATCCGTCATATCCTCCTCATTTGTGCAGCTGTGCTCTTTACTGGGCATCTTACTGCCGGTGTTATCGTGGTAGAAGGCAAGTATCAACTCAGGAATCTATTCGTACTCAACGGTCAATCGTCAGCAGGAGTGGGATTCTGTGTGTTCGAAGTGTTGGTGAATGGTGATATCTCTACAGATGAGGTCAATTCAGATGCCTTTGAGATAGACCTTTCTCAATATGGATTCGAGCTGGGTGATGAGATAGAAGTGCGCATCAAGCACAAGGACGGTTGTGAACCCCGTGTGCTCAATCCAGAGGCCTTGGAACCCATGCCGACCTTCGAAGTCAAAGACATCACAGTATCTGATGATGGCCTCCTCGAGTGGTCCACGATCAATGAGCAAGGAGCTCTTCCATTCGTTGTCCAACAGTTCAAATGGAACAAGTGGGTCAATCTGGGTGAGGTACAAGGAGAGGGTACTTCGAATGAGAATGTCTATCAATTCAAATTGGTCCCGATCTCAGGGGAGAATCGCATTCGGGTCATCCAGAAGAGCTTTAGCGGAAAAGTCAGGGCAAGTGAGCCGGTCTCCTTCGAAAGTCCTAAAGACGAGGTGACCTATCGCTATGACAAGAAGCGCGATCAGATAACCTTCAGCGATGAAACAGCATTTGAGATTTACAATCGCTACGGTCAGATCGCTAAGAGGGGATTCGGCAAATCAGTCAGTGTTTCCAATCTGCGTAAGAGCACCTATTACCTGACCTATGACTCATCCATCGATGAGTTCATCAAGAAATGAGGCCGATCCCTCAGAGCATGAGGGCTTCGTACAAATTCCCTTACAAGCCCGGTACTACACATTAGGTACTTCTGTAGAAGACAGTCAGGCCATCCTACTCTGTCTACATGGATATGGTCAATTGGCTCGGTACTTCCTACGAAAATTCGATTCGGCTGTTGGCCATGGAATTCATGTAGTAGTGCCAGAAGGACTGCATCGATTCTACCTCTCGGGCAATGAAGGCCGGGTGGGAGCGTCTTGGATGACCAAAGAGGCCCGCGCTATAGATATCCAGAACTACTGCGTATACCTGGATCATGTGATGGATCAAGTGCTTGAAGGCAGGGACAAGCGCATCATCGTGCTTGGATTCTCGCAAGGTGCTGCTACTGCAGGCAGATGGATACAACACACCGCTCGGTCGGTGAGCGACCTCATCCTTTGGGCGGGTATGTTTCCACATGACGTGGATCTATCGGCAGATGCATCCTTCTGGTCAGAAGTGGATTTTCACTCTGTGCTGGGTACGGATGATCCGTATATCGATGATGAGCGGCTCAATGCACATCGTCAACCGTTCACTCAAGCCGGCCTTTCCATGAGCCACATGGAGTTCAAAGGTGCGCATACCATAGAGCCTGAAGCGCTGAATAAGCTGCTGGATAGGATTCTGAGCCATTGACCATTAAGTAGCCATCCATAGGATATGGCACACGTATATTTGTCGCGTTTTTCAATCTCCACTGCATAATGAGAAAACTACTGATCGCACTTTTCACCCTCACCTTGATCGCTCCTCAGCTCAATGCTCAGAGTGATGTACTTCCCAATGACCACGCACCTTGGGAATTGATTACTGACAAAGGAGAAGATTATCGAAGTGCTTTAGGCTTGGAGATCACCACACCTCCATCTTTCCCTGTGCGTACCATGGCTGAGTGGGAAGAGATACAATCACTCGTCATCACTTGGGCCGGATTCAATCGGATATTGAAGCAGATCGCATTCTATGCCAAAGAAGAATGTGAGGTGATCATCATCGCCAGTTCGGAAAGCTCGGTGATCAATTATCTGAATTCTAACAATGCAGGTGGACCTCCATTCGATAACCTTGACAATATCACGATCATCGAAGATGACTTCGATTCCATATGGGGTAGGGACTATGGGGCGCACACCATCTATCGCGATGATGTAGAAGAACTACTGCTCGTAGATTGGATCTACAACCGCAATAGACCGGCTGATGATAATGTGCCATTGACAATCGGACAACATCTAGGATTACCTGTGTATGCTACTACACAATCTCCCTATGACCTCATGGCCACTGGAGGTAATTTCATGGCCGATGGTATGGGTACGGCTTTCAGTTCGGAATTGATCTTCGAGGAGAACGAAGGAGGGAATACCTGGTGGGGAGCGCAATATCCCGATCATACAGAAGACGAGATCGATGCCATCATGGAGGACTTCATGGGAATCGACCGATATATCAAGATGGATGTCCTACCTTATGACGGTATCCACCACATCGACATGCATATGAAACTGCTTGATGAAGAGACCCTTATCATAGGAGAATACCCTGCAGGTGTGGCCGATGGGCCCCAGATAGAGGCCAATATGGAATATGTACTGGAGAACTTCGACTCTTCTTTCGGTACACCTTATGAAATCGTACGTGTGCAGATGCCACCAGACGGGAATGCCTATCCAAATACCAATGGTGCCTATCGCACCTACACCAATATGGTATTTGTGAATGGGACCGTGCTCGTTCCTACCTATGAAGCTCAGTATGATCAACCAGCATTGGAGATCATCCAGAATGAATTGCCAGGGTATAATGTGGTAGGTATCGAGTGCAATGATATCATCGAGCTGAGCGGAGCGATCCACTGTATCACCAAAGCGGTCGGAGTGTCCGATCCTCTACTGATCGTGCATGATCATCTGGAGGACACCTATGAGGATGTTCTGGATTATCAAGTAGATGCTACGGTGAAGCATGTTTCCGGAATCGCCTCAGCCGATGTAGTGTATAGAGTGGATGGTTCCGATTGGACCTCGCAGCCCATGACCTTGACTGACGCGACCAATGATATCTGGACGGCCTACATACCCGCGCAAGCAGTCGGAGCGCAGGTGCAGTATTACATCGATGCCGATGCAACATCTGGCAAACAACAAATGCGTCCCATCGTTGCTCCAGAAGGTCATTGGACCTTCAATATTCTAGATAGTTCTGTTGGTATCGAGGAACTTCAGGAGGTCTCACCGATCGCTGAAGTGTATCCCAATCCAGCCAATGCGATCACGATCATTAAATTGGATATGCCCTCTTCTGAGAACATCGATCTTACTTTGAAAGATATGCTTGGTAGGACCGTAGAGGTCATCCATCAAGGAAGTGTGGGATTCGGAGAACAGAAGTACTTCATCGATGCCTCCAGATTGAATCCGGGAGCTTACGTGGTCGATCTGACCATTGGGGTCCAGCGATACAGTAGGCCTCTAATGGTACGATGAACCGCAGTCTGACAATCTGATATCAGCAAGGAGGGCAGGGTCCGCCACAATCGACCAAGGTCTCTCCTTGATTCAATATTCCATCGTCACAGGTCTCACAGGGAGGGCATGGGCCACCGCAGTCTACATCGGTCTCGCCACCGCTCAATACTCCATCTTCACAGGATTGCTCTACAAATCCCTGTACTTCTTCCAAGCTAGGGGTATCAGGTTCATAGCAACCTGGTAGGAGTATTAGGACAATAATCAGAGATAAGATATGAAAAGCTGCACGCATGCTGAAGATCATTTGAAGTATCGGAAATCCTGTTTGTTCTTGATTCCTTTCACCGCGTGATAGATCAGACGTATGACGTTCTCCACATCATCCTTGTGGACCATCTCCACGGTGGTATGCATATATCTCAGAGGAAGGGAGATCAAGGCTGACGCCACACCCGTACCTGAGTAGGCAAATGCATCTGTATCTGTACCCGTTGATCGACTGGCAGCCAATCTCTGGAAAGGAATCTTGTGCTTCTCAGCTTGGGAGACGATGTGCTTAAGTAGATTGTTCTGCACAGCGGGTGCATAGCTCAGCACAGGGCCATCTCCACAGGCCAGATCACCTTGCTCTACCTTTTTGATCATAGGAGTATTGGTGTCGTGGCATACATCGGTGACAATGGCCACGTCAGGAGAAATGGTGCGTGAGATCATCTCAGCGCCCCGGAGGCCTATCTCTTCTTGCACTGAATTCACCACATATAGGCTGAAGGGTATCTTGTCCTTGTTCTCTTTGATCAAGCGTGCGACCTGACTGATCATGAACCCGCCTGCCCGGTTGTCCATGGCACGACCTACGTGGTATGTCTTATTGAGCATCATGTATTCATCCTCGTAGGTCACCACACAGCCTACATGTATGCCGAGTTTCTCTACTTCTTCTTTGCTCGTAGCGCCACAGTCCAAGAATATATTCTCGAGCTTGGGTGGCTCTTCTTTACCGGCTTTACGTGTATGGATAGCAGGCCATCCGAACACGGCCTTTACAATTCCCTTGTCCGTATGGATATCCACACGCTTGGATGGGGCGATCTGGTGATCACTACCTCCATTTCGCTTGAGATAGATGAATCCATCCTTGGTGATGTAGTGTACGAACCATGAGATCTCATCTGCATGCGCTTCTATAACTACTTTATAGTCTTTGCCCGGGTTGATGATGGCAGCTACCGACCCATACGTATCCACCAAATAATCATCGCTGTAAGCTTTCATATAGTCCAGCCACAATTTCTGACCTTCACTCTCAAAACCCGTAGGGGAGGGGTTGTTGATGTAATTTTCGAAGAATTGGAGGGATTTCTTGTCCAGTATGGATTTTTTAGGCATGCTGCTGAGTTCTGATTATTCAAAAGGTAAAAGTACATCTTAGACCGAATGTGTGATACGGTGGATACCGCTCATCCTAGCACGAATTTTCGCTGGTATGCCTTTTGATATCTTTGGTCGCCATGAGAAGATCTATATCTAATTGCGCATGGGCCGTAGGTATTCTATTATCTACTTCTGTTCTCGCCCAAGATGTCTTGACCATAGAAGAAGCCGTGACTGGCGCTTACTCCACTTTTGCTCCTGAGCGTGTAGCGGATCTGGAATGGATTCCAGATAGCGATACCTACTCGTATCGAAAAGGGGAAGGCAGAGAAGCGTTGATCGTGCGTGGATTCACCGATGATCGACCAGATGAGGTGCTATTCGACCTTGAGAAGATACGGGACGCTTTTTTGAATGCCGGTTTTGTCCAACCCGAAGAGATTCCTCCATTTATCTGGATAGATTCTGAACGGGTACTGTTCTCGTTCAAAGGGCAGTACTGGGAGTACAATACACAATGGAAAGTGGTTGCAAAACGTATATCATGCAGCCGTGTGGTCCAGAATAGAGAACTCTCACCACAGCACACCAATTTAGCTGGTACAGTAGGCAATAGGGTGTACATCAGCGACAAGAGCAACGATACCATACCGATCACCGATCCTCCCGAAGGAATCACACATGGGCAGGCTGTGTCGCGCTGGGAATTCGGCATCGATAAAGGATTGTTCTGGTCACCCGATGGGCAGAAACTCGCATTCTATGAAAAGGACGAACGTCCTGTCTCTGAGTATGCTTTAATGGATTATACCACCATCCCAGCGCAAGAAGCCCCTGTTAGATATCCGATGGCCGGGCAAGGTAGTGAGATCGTGAAGCTCAAGGTATTCGACTTGAAGAAGAATCAAGTCATTGAACTCGCCACTGAAGGAGAACCCGATCAATACCTGACCTCTATTACATGGGCCTTGGATGGGAAATCGATACTTGTAGGGCATCTGGACCGTTCTCAGAACAACTTCAAATTGGCCAGATATAATGTCTCCACCGGTGAGCTGGCCCAAATCCTATTCGAGGAAAAGGACGATGCCTATGTAGAACCCGAGCAAGGTGCATACATGCTTCCTGGCACCAAAGGGGAATTCCTTTGGTTCTCAGAGAGGGATGGCTATAACCACATCTATCACTATGACAAAAAAGGGCAGCTACTCGGTCAAGTGACTCGTGGCGAACATGTGATACAACGTGTTCTTCACTATGATGAAGAGAGCCAGGAGTTGATCGTGCTTGGGACGGGCTCACCAATTGAGACTGTGGCCTATCTAGTGCCTTTGGACGGTTCATCCATGACCCGTATTACTCCCGAGTCTGGGCTTCACCGTGTCAAGGTCTCCGATACGGGGAAATACCTGATCGATGCCTATAGTTCAATGGAAATTCCGCGCAGAACAGTCATTCGGGATAGAAGCGGTAAGGTGGTCAAGACCTTGCTCGATGCTCCAGATCCA
>JABDLZ010000147.1 GCA_013001705.1 Flavobacteriales bacterium | reverse complement strand
TCATCTATTCAAATGCGATACCAGTTTATTGGGTTGTCAGGATTCGTATCAATAAAAGAAGCCAAGTCTGAGTTGAAAGACCGAATCCACATCACTCACGCTATAGGTGGAGTTGATGGTCAGATAGTTCAATATCTTGAGATAGAGGCCTCCTCCAATGGAGTTGTGCCATGAAGAGTCCATATCGTCATCGACCCAAACCCTTCCCACATCATAGTGAGCAAAGAGACCTAAGGTCAATGGCTTTACACTGTTGGCCCTGGCCAAGTGGACACGCAACTCTGCATTGTTATACTGAGCAGCTCTTCCAGCGAAGCGGTTCCTCAGCATACCTCTTACCTCCGATTGACCTCCTACAAAGGCTGAACGGTAGAAGGGGAAATCGCCATCCAGATATTCACCTCCGCTACGCAGGGCAAGCGTAGCGCGCCCAGGCACGAATCCAATCGGGAAATAAAGCACGAGCTGACCTTGGAATTTGCTGTGGTCGAATTCCCTATCGCTATCCAGATTGAAGAGTCTTTGTGCACCCAGAAATGCATGGATACCCCGAGATGGGATCAGGCGGTCATCGTCATTCTCGAAGCGATATTCGACCCCACCCCCGTAGAATTCATCACTAACCGAAGG
This sequence comes from Flavobacteriales bacterium, assembly GCA_013001705.1. NCBI lineage: Bacteria > Pseudomonadati > Bacteroidota > Flavobacteriia > Flavobacteriales > Flavobacteriales bacterium. The sequence continues at coordinate 3,901 of JABDLZ010000147.1, read as the reverse complement.
TATTTCAAGGGGACCTTCATACTCGTCCCTCAGGAATTCGTAGCGACTCAATTCTCCTGTCACTCTGAACTGACTACTTCCCGTAGCATTGGTCAGACTTATAAAAGGATTGAGTGACACCATGTCCAGGCGGACCCGGGTATCGCTGTTCCTCAAGCGTTCGGTATCGTTTCCGAATCCATTGTAAATAAAATTGAACGGTTGGCGGATATCGACTTCCAAGCCTAGGTCGAACGGTCCTAGAACTTCTACAAAGTGGTTAAAATATTCCACATTGAAGGCCCCGGTGCGAAAGCTGCCATTGGCCTTCACTCGCTGCTTCCGCTTATAGGGTTCTTTGTTGAATCCTTCCCTGACCCATGAGATCCCCACACCTAATAAAAGGCCGTCATCGGGATTGATACCGACAAAGGGCTGAGGTAGGTATCTATCGTAGCGGAAGGCCCTGCGTTTATAGTGGACCACGTTGGGTGCGGTCTTGAATTCTACGCGTGTCTCTCCTTTATGGATGACGGTGTTCTGGTCCCGGTCATCGTAGTAACGTGTCATATGGCGTATTCCACGGTCTTTTGAAAGGTCTATGACACTATCGCGTTCCTCCCCTCCTATGATACGCACCAGTACGCTCTTATCCACCTCTCCGGTGATATGGTAGGTGTCGTCACCATCCAGCCCGAAGAGTAACACCTCTTTGGTCTCATCTGCATGGAAGAGCCGCTCATACATGGGTTCATCCCAGACGGGCCGATCATCCTTTTTCGGATAGATAGCCACCTTGAGTCCGCCTTCTACACGCTCCAACTTGAAGTAGTCGTCCTTCATCTTCCCAGTGATGGAGACACTCTCTGCTAGGATATCATAATACTCCATAGCGATTTCCATCAAGTTGTCCCTTCGTGCTTTGAGTGTGGATTTCAAATGATCCCCATTGAATTCCAATGCTTCGGGTGGAAATCCATCTATGGCCCGATCGATGACCTCATCGGTCAAGCGCGATTGGATATATCTCACCTGCTCTTTCCAATCTTTGCGTTCTAGGGAGGTGAGCCAGGCCCTATCAAAATGCCGCGCGTTGTAATTGAGACCGCGTATATCCCTTACTTCCGGGCTGAAATCCTGAAATTTTCGGGTAAGCCATTTCCGGTTGGCAATATTGGGTAGTAGACCATCGAATTTGAAGAAAGCCTGATCACGATCCCTAGGCACCGGACGATAGATCGTATGATCCCCTTCTTCAAAAGCAATCCATCGCCACTGATCATCGTGTCTATCCCAATCACCTATGAGCATATCGAAAAGCCGATTGCGAAGAACGAATGGCTCATCGACTCTATGGGAACGCTTGTCGTGTACCTTCTCCACCACCGAGGTATATCCGATGATCTCATCGGAATCCTCGAATTCATCCAGGTCGGACATGTCGTCATCAGGACGTATCTCGAACAGACAAAAGGTCCCTCCGAATTCATCCCGAACATCGCCCAGTATGGGGTCATCAGGCACATAGACCAATCGGGGTGAGGTATGGTAGATGCCCAAGGTATCAGAGAGTGCGGGGATGACTATAGCTGCATAGGGATGAGAACCAGCTATCCCATCGTAGATGATCTTACGGACAATCGTCCTGCGTAAGCCTTTCTCCACGAGGAATTCAGCGCTTTTCTGCAGTTTTCTCAATACATACTCATGCCCATCTCCCCCGACCAGTCGCAGGCTCTTGGTCTGCATGCCGCCTCCCAATTTCACCGGGCGCAGACCGCCTTTCTCATAGTGTATATCAAGATAAGGTACTTCGATGGGGGTGGTCCACAGAGGGCGGTTGAGCTCACCCATAAAGAACTGCTCGATGCCTTTGGTATGATAGGTACTGTCCACCCAAACGGTCGCTTTCTTTCCCGCGTAACTCTTCTCAGGGACATCTATGCTCTCGTCCAATGCGATGATATCCTTCTGATAGAGGAAGGAGCGATAGACCACTTCAGGCCCTGCTTCTTCAAGAGCGATGTATTCCAGCCAGACCGATCCATCCTCAAAGTAGATGAGCCGGGATATCCCTTTCTTCTTGGAGGCACCGGCAAGTCGACTATGATCACTGACGTGCAGAGCCTTGGTAGAAGCTCCAGATATCACCAAGTGATTATTCTCCAAGGGTATATGCTGGAAATTGTATTCATGGGCAGAAGCATAGACCACCTGACCGAAGTCTGATATTGCATCGATGAGATGATCGCTCAAGTCACGATAGCGTGGATGTTGGATATCCTGCCGCTCTCCTATCGAGGAGCGGTAGAGCGGATAGAGACTGCCGATCAGTGGCAAGGGTACGTAGCCCTTATCGGTGATGTGATGTAACGGGAATATGTGATCGGACAAGGGGAATCTCCCACCTCGGTGACCAAAACTCATGACCGGATGATGGCCGATGAGCAGGGTATGTTGATTCCTACTATCCTTCAGAGCGGCCTTGACTGCGTCAATGAACCCCAACTCATCCACGGCATCGCATCCATCGGCTTGTCCTATGCTGCGCTCGTATCTATGCAGCCACCATTGGGTATCGATGGCGATGATATTGACCAGACCTTGCTCTTCTACCTCAGGTCCTGCACAGGCATTATCGGGGATGAGTGCATCCCAATCCAGTCTGTCCTGAATGTAATCCTCCAATCGCTGTACGCTCTTGCGACCTCTTCTCCCACCGTCATCCCAATCCTTGTCCCCGGGAGTGAAGAAGACCCGATCGGGATAATTCTCTGCAAAATCGAGTTGCCTATCCAATTGGAGGCGCTTTCCCTGCTCGAAGCGCTCGGCTTTTTCTTCCATACCTCGCGGTATGATCATATCTCCCAAGAAAAGCGTGAGTACATCATCAGATGCATCCATATATGGTCGGGCCAGCGCCAGCCCGATTTGTTCATCAGGTGCACCTCCCGTATTTCCTATAAGGAGGATCTCCTTATGTATCGGAGCATCCGGAAGAGAAGGGAGAAGTTCGACTTGAGCAAAAAGAAATGAGGGTATGATGGAAAGAAAAAGAGCAATGAATGCCACTGGGTAGTGAGCGATGTTGTTCGGTGCAGTCATAGTAAGAATCTACTACGCAATTTTCATGCAAGAGCCTTTTGGAACTGTTCGATGGCCTCCTTGAGAAATCGGGCATGATCTTGAGATGAAAGATCTGTCACAGAACAAACAGCACCAGTGAATTCTCCCGATCTCCACTCACCCATATCGAGCGGTGGGAAGTGACTTGGATCCACTGATTCATCGTCCCTGTAGGCCGACACGTAGAGATAGTAGGAGTCGATCACAGTATCAGGGACAGCGAGACCGTATCCGATAGCATAACCTGTGAGCTTGGCGAAGGCCCCCGTATCGAAGTGATGCGGCCATACACGTATCTCCGTATCGAGGTCGAACGCAGAGCGGATCTCTTCGCAGGATCTTTGAGCGTTATCCCGGTATGAGCAGACCTGCTCTGCACGTTGAGCATCAGGTCGCGGGTACACGTAGTCGTGTGGTATCGGTCCAGAGGGTAATCGGTAATGTAGATGAAATTCATAGTCGGCTAGTCCATTCTGCACAGCTGCGTGATGCATCCATACGATCACCTCACCATGTGTCCTACCTGCCAGTGTCAATCGTAGGGGTCTGTCCCCTATCCATTGTAGAGCCAATTCCTCACAATTGAGGATAAGCTGTCTGCCTCCAGGGGCCTCCCGACTTCGCAACAGATGGTCTCCAACTACCCACTCCAGATTGGTATGGCTATCATCCTCCTTGGATTCACAGAAATTCTTTCCAAAGGTCGCTAGGTACTGTGCGGCTCTATGCAGAGCTACGTCATAAGTCTCATTGGTCATACTCATAGGAGTTATTGATTGTGGTACTCCTTCAGCCA
>JABDLZ010000146.1 GCA_013001705.1 Flavobacteriales bacterium | reverse complement strand
TCGGTCAGGGTGATGCGACCTCCTAGTCGCTCGATATAGCCCTCCTCGAGCGCATATCCAGGTCTGGGATACACGGCTAACTCATGCTCGGTGATCAGGGCTTTATACTCCTTCCAGCCTTCAATGCCTATCAGATTATCACTGCCCATGACCAGAAAGAACTCCTCCTTTGTATGCTTTGCCGTCATCTCACGCATAGTGTCGATGGTGTATGATGGTCTAGGAAGGTCGAATTCGAAGGTACAAGGCATAATTCGTGAATGTCCGTCCAAGGCCCGCTTGACCAGGCTCAGTCTCTTAGATTCATCCAGTAGGTCATCCTGTTGTTTGAACGGGTTCTGTGGGGATATCACCAGCCAGACCTCATCAGCATCCATTTCTTGGAGCATGAATTCGGCAATGACCGTATGCCCTATGTGCGGGGGGTTGAAACTACCGAAGTAAAGCCCAACTCTCATCGGGAGATGAAGTCTTTGATGATCGATTCCGCCTCTTCACAGGCCTTGAAGAGGTCATCATTGACCACGATGACATCGAATTCCTCCGCTCGAGAAAGCTCCTGAGCCGCTTTATCCAGCCTCAGCTTCATGGTCTCCTCACTTTCTGACCTTCTGGCCCTGAGGCGGTCTTCCAGTGACTGGATATTCGGAGGTTGAATGAAGATGGCCAGAGCCTTGTCTCCGAAATACCTCTTCAGGTTCAGTCCTCCGACCACATCCACATCGAAGATGACATGGTGCCCTTCTTTCCATATGCGCTGGATCTCCGAGGCGAGGGTTCCGTAATACTGTTCAGGATACACCTCCTCCCATTCGATGAATTCGCCAGAATCCACCTTCATCCTGAACTGTTCTACCGACAGGAAATGGTAGTCCTTACCGTTCAGTTCTTCCAGTCTTGCCTTGCGAGATGTAGCGCTCACACTGAATTCCAGTCCCAGATCCTGATCGAGCAGGTAACGGACAATAGTGGTCTTTCCAGCTCCGGATGGAGCGGAGACGATGATGCATCTTCCTTTTTCCGTATGTCCGTTCTCAGAGGACATTGAGTGTTTGTTCCTTGATCTTCTCCAGGTCATCCTTCATCCGGACCACCAGTTTCTGCATATCCGAATCATAGGATTTTGCTCCGAGGGTATTGATCTCACGACCGATCTCTTGAGCGATGAAGCCTAATTTCTTTCCCTTGGATCCTTCTAGATCCAGGGTCTCTATGAAGTACTCGCAGTGCTTTTGCAGGCGGGTCATCTCTTCCGATACATCGTATTTCTCCAAGTAATAGATGATCTCTTGTTCAAATCGCGATGGATCGTAATCATTGCCCTCCATCTGCTGCTCCATGTTCTTCTGAATACGCTCCCTGATGCGGTCTATGCGTATATCGATATGCGGGGATATCTGTTCTTGAAGGTCTGAAATACTGTGGATATGCGAACGCAGGTCCTTGTCCAGAGATGCTCCTTCACTCTGTCTGAACTCAATCAGCCTGGAGACCGCTTCTTCTGCAGTATGCATGATCGCTTCTTTGAGCTCCTCTCCTAGCTCTCCTTTCTCAGTCTGAAGTACATCTGGCATCTTCATCACCAAGGCAAGAATGTCCGTAGAACCAGGCTTCAGTTCCAATTCTGAGGAAAGGTGTTCCAGTTGTTGATGATACTCCTTGGCCAGGTTCTCATTGATGGATGCTTTCTTATCCATACCGCCTTCTAAGCTAGCGCTGAGCTCGACCTTGCCTCGTACCAGTCGTTCGGTGAGAAGGGACCGCATGGGCATCTCGAGTTCCTTCAGGATCTGCGGCAGTTTGAGATTCATATCGAGCTGCTTGCTGTTGAGCGCTCGTATCTCTATGACCACTTTTTCATTGGAAGTAGATGTTTCGGCCTTGCCGAAACCCGTCATAGAGCTCGTCTTCATAGTCTGAGTTTGGACAAAGTTAAACCCCGCGTTGGAAGATCACCGGTCGGTGACCTCTTCATCCTCGGTATCGAAGAATCGGAATTCAGTAAGCGTGTAGGATCCTACCGCCCGTACATTGAGATCGACCCCGTACTTCTTGCTCCAATCCTTCTGGATGTTCTTCTTCTTCCAGAAGGTTCCATGGTTCTTGGTCAGATAGCTCTCGATATATGGATGTACACATAGTGCCAATTCCTTGCCTTTGCACTTGGGTGCTATGGCCTCGAGCATGTTCTCGATATCGTCAGTCAACAGGATACTCGCTTCGATCTCTCCTGAACCATTACAGGTAGGACATTTCTCCGATGTTTTGATATCCGTTTCTGGACGGACTCGCTGACGGGTGATCTCCACCAGTCCGAATCTACTCGGGGCCAGCACATTGCTCTTGGCCTTATCCTGTTTGAGGAGTCTTTTAAGCTCTTCATGGAGTGCTTTGCGGTTCTCCCGCTTCTGCATATCGATGAAGTCGATCACGATGATGCCGCCCATGTCCCTCAATTTGAGGATACGAGCGATCTCCTTGGCGCATTCCATATTGGTCTCCAAGGCGTTCTGTTCCTGATTCTTCTCGCTAGGCTTGCGATTTCCGCTATTCACATCGATAACGTGCATCGCTTCTGTATGCTCAACGATGAGATAGCCCCCGCTTTTGAGATTCACTTGTCGCCCAAAGGCTGATTTGATCTGTCGGTAGATGCCGAATCGATCGAAGATGTCCACCTTGCCGGAGTAATGCTTGACGATCTTCTCTTTATCCGGCTCGATCTCCGCTAGGAAGGATTTGATACCAATGGCCAGTTCCTCGTCATTGACGTGTATGCTGGTGAATTCATGGCTCAAGATATCCCTGAGAAGTGCAGAGGTCTTGTTGAGTTCTCCCAAGATCATCTTGGGCGGGCTGCTCCGCTGGAGGTTCTTGTGCATGGTCTTCCAGCGATCGATCAGGCCGCGGAGATCGGAATCCAGATCGGCCACTTTCTTACCAACCGCCACCGTGCGTATGATCACACCGAATCCGGGAGGTAAGATACTCTTCATCAATCGGGTGAGACGGTTCCTCTCATCACGACTCTTCACGCGGGATGAGATGGATATCTTCTTGGAGAATGGGACCAGAACGATGTATCTACCTGCCAAGGTCAGCTCAGTAGTGAGTCGGGGTCCTTTGGTGGAGATGGGCTCTTTGGCTATCTGGACCAGGATGTTCTGTCCGCTGGATACGCGTTCATTGATCTTACCCCCCTTGTTGATATCCGGCTCCATCTTGAAGCCGTCCAACATGGGTTTGGACTGTCGTCCACTCATGGTCCCTTTGACGTACTTGGTCTGACTGCTGAATTGTGGGCCGAGGTCGAGATAATGCAAGAATGCATCCTTCTCGTGTCCTACGTTCACGAAACAAGCATTGAGACTGGGCACGACATTGCGCACCCTACCGAGGTAAATGTCTCCTACAGAGTAGCTACTATCACTCTTCTGCTTATGCAGTTCTACGAGGACCTTGTCCTCCATGACTGCGATATCAACTTCCCCATTACGGGCGTTGATCACCAACTCTATGTTCACTTTACCCTAAGGTATTAGCGTCATGTGTCCACGATGGAATCCATCGTAGAGCTTTCATGTCCAATGACATGAACGGGTGATCCTGCGATCAGGACGTTGTCCGGGTATGGACGTGGTCGTTCAGGAAGAAACAGTGGGGCAAAAGGAATCGCCCGATCGCATCAGGATCGAACGAGAATCACTTCTTCTTCTTGTGTCTATTCTTTCTCAGGCGCTTCTTGCGCTTATGAGTAGACATCTTATGTCTTTTTCTCTTCTTACCGTTCGGCATGACGTACTGTTTTTAACTTTTCACTCTAATTCCGCAATTCGTTTTCTCACTTCTTCCATGAGTTGCGGTTCACTTTCCGATTCTAAGAATCGGTTATAGTTCTCTTTTGCTTTGACCACGTCACCTTCTTGCTCATAAGCGTGACCTAAAAAAATGAATGCATCCGGGTACTTTCCTTCGGAGTCATGTTCTAGCATCTGCTCGAATCGCAGAATGGCATTTTCGAACTGGCCGGTCTCTATAGAGAATCGACCGAGATTCCATGCTGCATCTATATTGGAGGGGTCCTCATCCAGGATTTCCCTCAGGCGCAATATGCCTTGCATGGGTTGATCTCCTTGTACCATGAGCAATGCTTCCTGAACTTCACTATCCACCGATTGCTCTGGTGATTCACTGTCTCCGCTTACTGTCTTCGGAGTACGTGGTGCCAACAATAAAAGAACGAATAGTAGAATGGCAAAGGCCGATGCAGCGATCTTGACTGTTTGCTGCTTCAAAAGATCAGCCTACTTTGACATTCGACTTGACCTTCTCAACGAAGGTCTTGGCCGGCTTGAAGGCCGGTATGTTGTGAGCTGGGATGACGATGGTCGTATTCTTGCTGATATTACGCCCGGTCTTCTCGGCTCTTCTTTTCACTATAAAACTCCCAAAACCCCTCAGGTAAACATTTTCACCCTTGGCCAGGGATTCTTTCACTTCATTCATAAAAGCTTCAACAACCGCTTGAATCTCGACCTTCTCGAGTCCGGTCTTCTCTGCAATGTCACTTACTATCTCTGCTTTAGTCATCGAAATCGAATATTTTCAACCTTATTTTTCTGGCTCATCCCGTTTTGGGCCTGCAAAGATAGGGTTCCTTAGTTTATGATGAAAGCTTTTCAACAAAAAGAGAATCAATCAGTTGAAATCTGAAAAAACCACTCTGCCACCCTTCGCCATCATCGCCCATTCACTGATGGAGTGGTACGGTGTACATCAACGTAAGATGCCTTGGAGGGGTGTCAGCGATCCATACAGGATATGGCTTTCAGAAGTCATCCTCCAGCAGACCCGGGTGGCACAGGGCACTCCCTATTATCTCCGATTCTTGGAGCGATTTCCTAACGTGATCGAGCTGGCAGATGCTCCAGAAGATGCGGTTCTCAAGACTTGGGAGGGCTTGGGCTACTACTCAAGAGCTCGCAACCTCCACCGAGCGGCACAGATGGTGCGTGATGATGGGCAAGGCAGGTTTCCTACATCCTATTCAGACCTATTGAATCTGCCTGGTGTGGGTCCGTACACAGCTGCTGCGATCGCCTCCATATGCTATGATGAACCCGTGGTCGTAGTGGACGGAAATGTGAGTCGCGTGGTGTCGAGACTATTCGGTTTGAGGGATGTGGTCAATAGCACTGCTGGAGAACGAAAAGTCCGCACCTATGCCCAACTCCTGCTCGAAGAGGTGGATGATCCGGGTGGATTCAATCAGGCCATCATGGAGTTCGGTGCGCTACACTGCGTGCCGCAAAATCCGAACTGCCTTTCCTGTCCACTAGTGGATCGATGTGAAGCTTTCCGCACTGGCAAGGTGGCCGAACTCCCGGTGAAGAAAAAGGCCAAGCGTCCTGAGAATCGCTACATGGTCTATCATGTGGTCTTGGATAATGGATTTACCTATCTCCGCAAGCGCCCTACCGGGGACGTTTGGGCGGGCCTCTACGAGTTCATCCTACAGGAAGGGCAGGAAGCGTACGAAGAAGCGGGCAAAATGAGCGACCCTGTGAGGGTCGTGGATATGCGTCACCTCTTGAGTCATCGGGTGATCCATGCTCGCTTCTTGATCTATCAAGGCGCTCTGCAGGTCAACGATCCGGATGCAATGCGGATTCCTTGGAGCGACCTTCCTAATCATGCATTGTCCAGGCTCACCACTCGATTTCTGGAAAATTCGCTCAACATCACGGACCTGCCTGCTGGAGGAAGCCCTATCTTTACGTAGACTTTCGAAAGAATTATAATGGCAGGAATCAACAAGGTGATATTGGTAGGAAATCTGGGCAAGGATCCAGAAGTCAGGCATTTGGAGAATGGAGCTGTAGTGGCCAATTTCCCAATTGCCACCTCAGAAGTATATACCGACAAGAATGGGCAGCGTGTCACTCAGACCGAATGGCACAATGTGGTGCTATGGCGCAGAAATGCCGAGGTCGCTGAAAAGTATCTCAGTAAAGGTAGGCAAGTCTATATCGAAGGAAAATTGCGCACTCGGAACTGGACGGACAGGGAGGGCAATACCCGGTACACCACCGAGGTTGTGGGTGATGTCTTGCAATTGCTCGGCTCTCGTCCCGATGACAATACCGGTCAACGTTCAGATGCTGCGCAGGGTCAAGGAGCTCAAGATGCCAATACAGGCTCTGCCCCTAAAGAACCGGCTCTTGCTCCAGGTACGCCAGAGGATGATCTTCCTTTTTGAACAACCTCCTTCCGAGTGACTTTCGAACCATCGACTCGAACACATGAAGCCCTTTGACAAGCCAGAAGGGGCAACGGCCCTTGGGCTCTTCAGGGCCGTATTTGGATTTTTCATGACGCTCGAGTGCTTGTATTTTATGCGAATCGACTTCGTGAAGAATGCCCTTGTTCTTCCTAAGGTCCAGTTCAGTTATCCATTCTTGGAATGGCTGAAACCACTTCCCGAACCCGCTCTCGATCTACTTGTATTCGCACTGCTGTGCGGCTCAATTCTGATAATGGTCGGGAAGTGGACCCGCCCCGCCTCTATCTTTTTCTCCATCG
>JABDLZ010000145.1 GCA_013001705.1 Flavobacteriales bacterium | reverse complement strand
AGTTAGAAGAGGCCCGCAAGCTCAAAGACCGGAAGGAGAAATCCGCAGCTAAGAGTCGAGCGCGCAAGGAGCGCGAGCGCAGACGGAAGAACAAGGTCAAGAAGCCCGTCAAAGTAGGGTCGACCGTGCGCTTGGAGAAGAGCAATCAGCGAGGTGAGGTCATTGAGCTCAAGGGTTCGGAAGCGGTGGTAATGTTCGGCTCCTTCAAGACCAAGGTCGGATTGGAGAAGCTAGTGGTCGTCTAGTTTTGAAGAACACTCCCCTTCACCTTACATGCACGTCATACTCCCCTATTGAAAGAGGAAGCGAGTTCTGAATAGAGGAGGCATCTAGATAAGACCAGTATCTATTTGGCGAGTAGGGGTGTGTAATTGACTTTGATAACAATGACTGCGTAGTCCAGTCCTCAGGACCGGTCTCCTGAATTCTAAGGTGATATAATTCGCCTTTCAGGTCAGAACTACCAGTCAACCGATTCGTGTGCATAACCGATCGAATTCACAATCCAAGTCCCTGACCCTCGTTCTACTTTTATCATCGTGAAGGAGTTCATGCTCAAATACCTCAAGAACAGATATGTCCTGGTCATCCTTGGACTCTTTGTCTACCTGCTCTTCTTGGAGGAGACTGACCTCTTCACCTTGGCTAAATACAAGTCCAAGGTGAATGACCTCGAGCAGCAGAAGGAATATCTCGAGCAAGAGATCATCGAGACCCAGCAGGCCATCACAGAACTCACTACCGATGAAGCAGCATTGGAGAAGTTTGCCCGCGAGCAGCACTACATGAAGCGGGACAATGAAGATGTGTTTGTCTTTTTAGAAGAAGAGGCTCAAGAGGATTGAACTACTCATCTAGGAGTGATTCAAAATACTCCACCGCGCCCAGCATCATGGATCCATACCAAGAGAAATACTCTCCATCCACCAGTTCGACCTCGGCCTGTGGCCAAGCTTCTTTGATTTCATTGATGTGTTTTTCCTTGAACGGAAAGGGTTCAGAAGAGAGAAGGATGATCTCTGGATCGAATTCGCTGGATCTCACTTCGGGATATCGGGTCAAGTGACCAGTCACTGAATCAAATCCACAGCGATCGAGCATATCATGGATGAAGGTATCGTGCCCGATGCTCATGTACGGGTCTTTCCAGATGAGGTAAAGCACTTCTTTTCTGCTCTTCGGCCTAAGTGAATCAAAGCGCGTCCGTATCTGATCGCACAGATCCTGGGCTTTCTGCTCTGTGTCTGTCCGCAGACCGATCGATAGTATGGCATCAAGTGCTGTGTCGAGGTCGGATATGTCGGTCAGCACTACATCACAGTGTGCTTGCAAGGCCTCTATCTGGCTCTTTTCGTTCTCTTCCTTATTGGCAATAATGAGGTCGGGAGCCAGTTCGATGATCCTATCGACATTGAGTGTTTTGGTGCCCCCAATACGCTCCTTGCTGCGGTATATATGTTCTGGATGGATGCAGAATTTGGTGATACCGATGATTGCGTCATCCAGTCCGAGATAGGATAGGAGTTCGGTGAGCGAAGGGACGGTTGAGATGATGCGCATAGGAACTGATCTCGAAATTCTGGCATTGCGATATTTCAGAATTTCTTCATCTCAGGATCTTGAATGTCCTCAATCTATAAACCCATTTTCCCTCACCCAATCATCATTGAAGACCTTACCCACATAACGTGAGCCATGGTCATGGAAGAGGACCACCACCACATCATCCGGCTTGAGCTCATCCTTCAGCTGGCGAATCACCCCAAATGCACTTCCCGCAGAATTCCCGAGGAAGAGGCCTTCTTTTAATGCCAATTCACGAGTGATCAATACACCATCCTTGTCAGTGACCTTTTCAAACCGATCGATGATGTCGAAGTTGACATTCTTGGGAAGGATATCCTCTCCGATGCCTTCGGTGATGTACGGATAGATCTCCGCTTCATCGAACTCACCGGTCTCATGATACTTCTTGAAAACAGAACCATAGGTGTCGGCTCCCCAGAGCTTGATATCCGGATTCTTCTCTTTCAGGTATTTCCCCACCCCTGAGATGGTTCCACCAGTTCCTACACCAACTACGAAGTGAGTGATCTTCCCATCGGTCTGTTCCCAGATCTCAGGCCCGGTGGTCTCATAATGCCCCACGGTATTGTAGGGATTGTCGTATTGATTGACCCAGAATGAATTGGGAATCTCCTTACTTTTTGCCTCCGCTACCGAATAGTAACTCTGCGGGTCATCCGGGGCCACATTGGTCGGGCATACGATCACTTCGGCTCCCATGGCCTTGAGTACATCCACCTTCTCCTTGGATTGCTTATCGCTGGTCGTGCATATAAGCTTGTAGCCCTTGACGATACAGGCCAGAGCGAGTCCCATTCCCGTATTTCCAGAAGTGCATTCTATCACAGTGCCTCCTTCTTTGATCTTGCCCTCACGCTCGGCACCTTCTATCATGGCCAGGGCCATGCGGTCTTTGACGGAATGTCCTGGGTTGAAGTACTCCACTTTGGCCAGAACGGCACAAGGGATGTCTTCAGCGATCTTGTTGAGACGTATCAGCGGAGTGTTCCCTATGGTCTCGAGGATATTGTTCTTGATGTCCATGCGGGCGCAAAAGTAGGACGATCAGTCGAAGCGAATGGCTTTGACCGGAGTGATACGTGTGATGAAGTAAGATGGGATGAGCATGGCCAAGAGACAGATGGTCAATGTGCCTAGATCGATCAGGAGGATATCCGTCCAGTGGAGCAATATGGGCACTCGATTGAGGTAATAGGTCTCCGCACTGAGTTTGATGAATTGGAAGTGTTGCTGTGCCAGAGCCAATCCGAGACCGAGCAGATTTCCCCAGAGCAGGCCGGTCAGGATCAATTTGCCGGCATGACGGATGAATATCTTACGGATGCTCCAATTCTCCGAGCCCAATGCCTTGAGTATTCCGATCATATTGCTCCTCTCGATGATCAATATGAGAAGTGCCGAGGACATGTTGAAAATGGCCACACCGATCATCAGGGTGATAATGATATAGATATTGACATCCAGTATTTCCAGCCAGGAGAATATCTCTGGCGTTCGCTCAACGATGTCGCTGGTGTAAAAGAAGGGTCCAGTGGTGCGCTGGATGGACTTCTTCAAAGTAGACAACTGGTCGAAGTCTGATACGAATACCTCGAAACCTCCCACATAGTATTTCCCGCTTCCTCCGCTGGTGACGATGGTGTCCACCTCATAGGGACAATCACAAGCCAGTGAGACATTAGGCGTGAAATGAATGAAGGCGGTATCGCGGATGGTCTGTTTATTATCGCCTAGAACGATGTGGGCTGTTTCGCCTGACTCTGAACAGATGGGAAAGGGTCCGGCTCCGCTTGCTCCCGTGCTCCAAGAGAAGAAGTGTTCAGACTCTACCCCGAAGGACCGGGCTTCGAGATACTGCCCATCTGCATCGCAACTATCTAGAGCCAATGCCTGTATCTCCAGTCCCCAATGGCTCAAGCGCTGCAGATGGCGTATATCCATGTAGATGTACTGAGCATCGAATTCCTCCAGATCGGTCTGATAGATACCGGAGACTGTCAATCTACGGATGGAGAAATCCGAATCACTTTTTATGAAATACAAACTCAGTCTATCACCTACTTCCACATCCAAGGCGCGGGCCGTAACGGCAGAAACAAGCATTTCCTGGCCGGGACCACCCTCTGGGAGGTCGGGCATCCGACCGTCTGCCAATCGCCACTTCAAGAAATCAGGAACGGCCTCACGATCGATACCCTTTGCAATGACCCCTTCTATACCTTCCTTGCTCTCCAAGATGGTCGGCCGTGCCAGAAATGGTCTGATCATTTCCACACCTTCCATCGATGCGATATCGGCCAAGAAGTTCTGACGGATCTCCACGCGTTTATCCTCGGTACCCATGCCCGAAGCCACATCGGTGATCTGCAAGTGGGCATTGAACCCCACCACCTTATCACGTATCTCCGTACGGAAACCTCTGACGATGCTTGCACTGAGGATCATCACCGCTACTCCGAGGATTATCCCTAAAATCGCAATGCTGACGATCGGACGGGAGTAACGGCCCGTGCCTTTTTGCATGCGATCTGCTATGAATCTCTCGAACAATACCTGCTGTGATGATATGTGTCAAAAATAGCGTTAGCTGGATACTGCCCTTGATCCTTATTTCTTGCCTAGGGGTGAGTACAGAAACGGTCATCATCGAAGGGCATCCTACCATCGAGGCCGAGACGCTGATCGATAGGCTCGAAGTAGGCGCTGATCGCCTGTCAGAATACCTTCCCATGATACAGGAAAAGCGTGTAGCTATCGTGGCCAATCACACGTCCATGGTCGAGAATACCCATCTGGTGGATACCCTGCTAAGCCTAGGTGTTGACATTTCCCATGTTTATGCACCCGAGCATGGATTCAGGGGTGATCAAGATGCAGGAGCGCACATCGCAGATGAGAAGGATGCACAGACCGGACTGGCCATCTATTCCCTTCATGGAGATTCTAAGAAACCAAGTGAAGCCTCTTTGCGTGATGTTGATGTCGTCCTTTTTGACATCCAGGATGTGGGAGTGCGCTTCTATACCTACATCAGCACCTTGCATTATGTCATGGAGAGCTGTGCTGAACAGGATATCCCTGTGATAGTCCTGGACCGTCCCAATCCGCACGCCCATTATGTGGATGGCCCTGTATTGAAACCAGAATTCAGATCATTCGTGGGGATGCATCCCGTGCCGGTGGTCTATGGCATGACCATAGGGGAATATGCCCAGATGATTCATGGAGAAGGATGGCTCAAAGATGGAGTGAAATGTCAGCTCACAGTGGTCGAGTGTTCGGATTACCAGCGGGATGAAGAGTACATCCTACCCATTCCGCCTTCGCCCAACCTGCCTTCTCAGGCCAGTATCCGTCTCTATCCTTCACTGTGCTTTTTCGAAGGGACGGTAGTCAGCGTAGGACGAGGCACCGACCATCCATTCGAGATCATCGGCCATCCGGGCTTTGCTCCAGGTTCCTACACATTCGTACCAAAGCCTAATAAGGGCTCCAAGTATCCCAAGTTAGAGGGAGAGCAATGCTATGGACAGATGCTGGGAGAAGGAGCTTCCGAAGCCGTATACGAACAGCAGGAATTGGAGATAAGCTACTTATATGGCTACCATGACTTTCTTAAAGACAAAGTGGATGCATTCTTTTCGGCTCCTGAATTCTTTGACAAACTGGCCGGTACTGATGCGCTGAGAAAGCAGTTGATCGCGGGTGAGAGCGTAGAGGATATCAGAACGACCTGGAATGAGGACTTGGAAGCCTTCCAACAGATCCGAGAGAAATATCTGATCTACCCTTGATCAGCTGACCTTGTCGCGCAGGTCGATTAGGAATCCGCGCACTTTATTCAAGCGGTCGATGACCTCTACCTGGTCCACTGTATCGGAGCGGTTCTCTTTGAGTTTCTGTTGCGCGCCTTGCAGGGTGAAACCCCGTTCTTTCACCAGATGATAGATCAATCGGATATTCTCGATGTCCTGTTTGGTGAACATCCGATTGCCCTTCTTATTCTTTTTGGGCTTGATGATATCGAACTCCTTCTCCCAGAATCGGATCAATGAATTATTGACCTCGAACATCTGAGCGACTTCTGAGATGGAATAGTAAAGCTTCTCTATGGCCTTTTCACGATAAGGCATGTCAGTCAAAGTTAGGTTTTTTAAAATTCGATGATGTGCGTGCTATTGCCGGGACAAGCTTATGAGCGATCATTCGTTCTACTTTTGATCCATAAAATCGAATACTATGTACAGAATCGTCATACTAGTTGCTCTGCTAGCCTCCTTTACCACGGCCAGGAGTCAGGTCAATGGGGATCACTTCAATCTAGGCTTGGGATTTCACGGATGGGGAATTCCGGTATATGGTAGCTATGACTGGGAATTCAGAGGAGACTTCAATCTGGGTGTAGGTGCATCGGTCTCACTGGATACGGATGGTCCGGATGAAGGTCTGGACGGGAATGCATTCGGTGCCGGATTCTTCACCCAATGGTATGCTGATCGGGTCTTAGATGCGCCCAGTGAATTCGATGTCTATGCTGGAGCTGGAGTGTTCTACTACAGCTATCGAAAAGGGGATGACCTCGATCTGAACCTATTCATCGGTGGGCGTTATTTCTTCAATTCCAAAACGGCCATCAATCTGGAACTTGGTGGAGGAAGTGCCTTGGCCGGTGGAAAGATTGGCGTGAGCTGGCGTTTATAAAGGCCTAAGTCAGCGCCATCTCCTGATCATATCTACCCGTACCCAGACTGTGCAATAGACTGAAGTGACTCTTTAGGGCCGAGTAGAAGGAACGATGTTCCTGATATGGGATGCCATACTCTTCAGCCGTCTGTTGTACAATGGGCGAGATATTCCGATAGTGCACGTGACAGATGGTCGGGAAGAGGTGATGCTCGATCTGATAATTCAATCCACCAATGAACCAGGACAAAGCCCGATTTCCTCTGGCATAATTGGCCGTGGTCATCAACTGATGGATAGCCCAGTTATTCTCCACGCTGCCCGTATCTGACGGGGTATAGAATTCCGTCTCCTCGATGACGTGGGCCGGCTGAAAGACGAGAGCTAGGATCAGTCCGCTGATGTATTGCATCATGAGGAAACCGAGCAAGGTCTGCCACCAAGGGAGGTCTACCAGGATGATGGGCAAAACCAAGGTCAAGGCTATATACAACACCTTATAGATGATCACCTGGGTCAGAGCCTTGCGGAAAGTGAGGTTCTGACCGGCAAGCAAGCCCATCTTATTGTAGCGTACCAATTGCTCGAAATCCTTACTGACCAACCAATAAAAGGTCATCAGACCATAGAAGAAGGGCGCATAGAAGGCCTGGAAACGGTGGAGGTACTTCCGCTCTTGACCGGGAGCCTGGCGCATGATGATGGTCTCTATATCCTCATCATGCCCTTCTATATTGGTGAAGGAATGGTGAAGTACGTTGTGCTGGATCTTCCAGTTGATGTGGTACCCACCGATGTAATTCAGGAGGAAACCCAATGCATCGTTCACTTTGGGATTCTTGGAATAGGAGCGATGATTTGCATCGTGCATGATAGACAGGCCGATGCCAGACATACCCAGTCCCATCAATGCCCACATGACCATGATAGGCCATAACCCCGTGACTGCCCCAGTGAGCATCAACACAAGCGGGACCGTATACAGGACCAGCATGAATGCTGTCTTGAATTTCATGTTCCCATCCGCATGTTTGGACAGGTCGTTTTCTTTGAAATACGCGTTGACCCGTTGGTTCAAGGTCCGGTAGAATTCAGGTCGGTCCTTGGTGTTGAAAGATACCTTGGATATACTCATCTCTGAAATTAAGCCACAAAGGTACGCTCAGATGGATACCGACCGGCATATGGATGGAAATCGGTCAACAGGAATGATGGGATTGTTGGACTCGTAGGATGCCTGTGTTCCTCAATCCAAGGATTGATTGGAATTCTCCGCCATCTCGATCATGCGGGCATACTCCTCAGCAGTGATATCGTTGAAATAGAAGTTGACCGGATTGATAGGGTCTCCATTCAGCCGTACTTCATAGTGCAGGTGCGGTCCCTTGGATTTACCGGTGTTGCCTACAAAACCGATCACATCCCCTCGCTTCACCTTCTGACCCGGGCGCACATTGTACTTGCTCATATGTGCATAGAGCGTCACGTACCCATATCCATGGTCTATACGGATGTGATTGCCGTAGCCACTGGACTTGTTATCTGCTCGTTTGACCACACCATCACCGGTAGCATAGATGGGAGTACCCCGTGGAGCAGTGAAGTCCATGCCCTGATGCATCTTGGGTACTTTGTAGTGCGGGTCGATACGCATGCCATAACCAGATGCCATACGGGTGAGGTCCTTGTTGGCAACGGGTTGTATAGCCGGTATGCTGCGTAGCATATCCTCTTTGTTCTTGGCCAGATCCACGATCTCATCCAAAGACTCGCTCTGCACGACCATGCGCTTGGAAAGCTCATCCAATCTACGGTTGGTCTCGATGGTCAGTTCACTGAAATCATATCCTTCCAGGTGTCTGTAGCGATTCACACCTCCGATACCCGATAGTCGTTTGTTCTTGTCGATAGGCTCCGCCTCGAAGATCACGCGATAGATATTGTCATCCCTATGCTCCATATCACTCATCACGGCAGTCAACTTGTCCAAACGGGCATTGAGTTGTCTATACTGATCCATGAGTTGTTGATTCTCACGTTTCAGTGCGATCTCTTTGGGAGAATCGAAGTAGGTGTAGGCGACAAAAAGGATGATACCAGCGAAGAACAGACCGCTGATGAATATCGATAGAACCTTCTTCAGATGGTCCTTCCAAGTCACCTGGACCCGCTCATAATTGAGGGTCTCCGGGTTGTATCTATATCGCGTCTTGGTCATCAGCGGCCACGAATATAGGTCGAATAATCTATTTTTGCAATCTAGTCATTTGCTTGAAGTGTCTGTAAATCAGTGCTTTAAGCTTTTTTAACAAAAGAACTGACCCCTGTATGAAAAGTGCTGATATCCGACAGGCTTTCCTAGATTTCATGAAGTCTCGCACACATAGAATCGTGGATTCTGCACCTATGGTGATACAAGATGACCCTACCTTGATGTTCACCAATGCCGGGATGAATCAGTTCAAGGACATCTTCCTTGGGAATTCAGAACCCAAGCATCCACGGGTGGCCAATTCACAGAAGTGCCTACGGGTATCCGGAAAGCACAACGACTTGGAAGAAGTAGGTGTAGACACCTACCACCATACCATGTTCGAGATGTTGGGCAATTGGTCCTTTGGGGATTATTTCAAAGAGGAGGCCATCGATTGGGCTTGGGAACTCCTGACGGATGTCTATGGTATCGAGAAGGAGCGTCTCTATATCACCGTCTTCGGTGGTGATGAAAAGGACGGTCTGGAAGCAGATCAAGAGGCCCGAACGTTCTGGCAGAAACATGTCCCCAATCAGCGCATCTTGGATTTCGATAGGAAGGACAATTTCTGGGAGATGGGAGAGACGGGTCCCTGTGGGCCCTGCTCGGAGATACATATCGATCTACGGTCAGAGGCAGAAAGAAAACAGGTGGACGGGGCCACATTGGTGAATTTGGACGATCCGCGCGTTATCGAGATATGGAATCTCGTATTCATGGAATTCAACCGGAAGGCCGATTCCAGCCTACATCCACTCCCACACAAGCATATTGATACAGGGATGGGATTCGAGCGCCTGGCCACGGTGCTGCAAGGGAAAACTTCCAACTACGACACCGACATCTTCCAGCCACTCATCCAAGCTATCGAGAAGCGCAGTGGCAAGAAGTATCAGGCAAGTGACTCTCAGGTAGATATCGCTCTCCGTGTCATTGCGGACCACGTTAGAGCGGTCAGTTTCTCGATCGCTGATGGGCAATTGCCGTCCAATACTGGAGCGGGCTATGTCATCCGTAGGATCTTGCGCAGAGCTGTCCGCTATGCCTATAGCTTCTTGGAGATGAGAGAGCCCTTCATCCATGAACTCGTTGCCGTGTTGGTGACTCAGATGGGGGAGCATTTCACGGAATTGAAATCACAGGAAGAATTGATCTCCAAGGTGATAAAGGAAGAAGAAGAATCCTTCTTACGCACACTGAGCCGGGGTATGGAGCGTCTAGAGACTATCACCTCAGGTGGTGAGAAGGTCATTCCCGGGGAGAAGATATTCGAGCTCTATGACACCTACGGCTTTCCGGTCGACCTCACTGCACTCATTCTACGAGAGCAAGGTCTGGACCTGGACGAAGAGGGGTTCAAGGCCGAGTTGGAGAAACAGAAGGCCCGCTCACGAAAGGATGCCACCTCTGTCACAGGTGATTGGGTAGTGGTCAAGGAAGATGATGTCGAAGAATTCGTGGGCTATGACCAACTGGAGGCCGATGTGCACTTGACCCGTTACAGGGAGGTCGAGCAGAAGGGGAAGACCATCTATCAATTGGTATTCAACTATACGCCTTTCTATCCAGAAGGTGGTGGGCAGGTGGGAGATACCGGCACCCTCGAAAGGGACGGAGAGGTGGTACGCATCCTCGATACCAAGAAAGAGAATAACCTCATTATCCATTTTGCGGAATCCCTTCCCAAGGATGTAGGTTCTGATTACAAAGCCCGAGTGGATGCTGAGAAGCGCCAGCGAACTGAGCGCAATCACTCGGTCACACATCTACTGCACAAGGCACTGCGGGAAATACTCGGTGACCACGTCCAGCAGAAGGGTTCATTGGTCCATCCGGACTATCTGCGTTTTGATTTCTCACATTTCTCCAAGGTGGAAGATGAGCAAGTACGGGATATCGAAGTGCGGGTAAATGAACTCATCATGCAGGATGACCATCTGGATGAGAAGCGGAACATCCCTCTCCAAGAAGCACTGGACCAAGGCGCATTGGCCCTATTCGGGGAGAAGTATGGCGATACCGTGCGTGCCATACGCTTTGGGGAGAGTATGGAACTCTGTGGGGGCACTCATGTGTCCAGTACAGGTACCATCGGTCTCTTCAAGATCACCCAGGAGACCTCTGTGGCTGCCGGAATACGCAGGATCGAGGCCAAGACCGCGCAGGCTGCGCTCGCTGTAATGCATCAGGCGGAGGACACAGTGGCTGAGGCCAAAGAGCTTCTCAAAAATCCGGATCTCACGAAGGCGATCCAGGACTTGATACATAAGAATCAAGCTCTTACGAAGGAGATAGAGGAATTGAACAGTCTGAAGGTCGAAGGGCTTTTCAAGGAATTGAAGAGCCAGATCAGTGAGGTGAATGGAGTTCCTGCTTTGGTCAGAGAGGTCCCATTGGATGCAAAAGCTGTTAAGGACCTCGTGTTCAGACTCAAGGATTCTACACAGAGTATCTTCATGGTCTTCGGCTATGCAGATGGTCCAAAAGCCGGTCTAACGGTCGCCATGACTGAGAACCTTGTGAAAGAAAAAGGCTGGAATGCAGGTCAATTGATCAGGGATTGGGCCAAAGAGATCGAAGGAGGTGGGGGAGGTCAGCCTTTCTTGGCCACGGCCGGAGGCAAGAAACCGGAGGGCATAGCCTCAGCTTTGAATAAGGCCAGGGTCTTTCTAGAGGAGGCATAAAAAAGATCGGCCAGGTAACCCGACCGATCTGAACAAAGCGTAATAATGTCCGTTAAGGGTGCCTGCTTTTAAGCAAAGGCCTCTGCTTCTGAACCAGAATGAAAACCTGATCTTCCGTATGCCGGACCTTCGTATTCTATCTCATAACTGAGTCCGAGGTTCAGAACGTAGAGTACATTTAGAACGACCACCAAGAAGTAGTCGAAGACCGTCCTTCGGCCGAAGGAATTGCACAGATCGATGTGTGCCCATACCATAAAGACCGCGAACACCAAGGTGCTCAGTGTCAGAACGGGCAGAGACATGGAAACTGCAGAAAACCCTACCTCACCATTACTAAAGGCGATCAGCTCTTTATAATCCAAGAACAGTGCACCGAAAATCCCGACCAATGGCAGGATCATATAGGCGACATGCCAAATAGGACGTCCGATGACCTTCATGAATACCACGAAGTTCCATATCGGCACGATGGCTGAAAGGGCGGGTTGATTGGCCTTAGCGTAAAGTCTCATCTGGGCAACGATCCCGATGAAGGCCAAGAATGGGATCAGAACCCACAGTCCTCCGCCAAATGTGGCTTGGAGGAACTCGATGATTGCATTGATAAAATCCATAGCGCGAATAATTTTGTTTTTCGAATCGTAGCGTGTTCTTGTTGCACGATCTGTTGAAAAGACGGGGTTTTCAACAAACGGTTGCCTAGTCGTAGACGAAAATGGACCCAAATCGGCCTCTTTTCAGACTATTCTGAAATTGCTTATCAACCTAGAACTGTTAGGCTTAGCAAGGATTCCAGCGTTTTGCGAGTGTTTATAGGCCCTCTGAATGTTCTGTATGCATAGCATAGGAAATGTGAAAAAAAAGAGGCCACCATGATCACGGTGGCTCCTTTCTACCTGATCGAGTCAGGTGCTATGAACGGTCGAGGTCATGGCCTCGACAGCTTTGTATGTCTCGTATTCAACGTTCTTCTTGGTCTTCTATCCATGCTCTGTCCCTGTAGTGACTGCTTTCAAGAGTGGGAAGTGCGATGTCATGGGAGTAATGTCCTTCATCATGGGCATGGTGCCTGCGCAGAGAGTCCACATAGATGTGGTACTGTGCAGGTGAAAGGATGTCGCCAAGCCGGTCATCCCTGTTGGATAAGATGCGTTCTACCTCAGCTTGATAGGATGAACTAGATGCGGGGTGTTCCTCATGGATGCGTTTCATTGCACGCATGGTCCACCGATCCAAATCTTCAATCCTGGTCGTCTGTATCTGGGTGGGCTCCATATCATTGTCCACAAGTATCCGATAATCGACTTCGGTATTTACTTCATTAGGGGTGTCAGCATCGACCATTGTTATTGCTGATCCATCATCTATATCCATAGGAGGCTCCGGCACTTCTCGTTCCTGTGCGTGAAGCGTAAGGGTGAACCCAAAGCATAACATGATCAAACTAGCAAGTCTCCGTACCATATCCTTGTTCTCTTTCGGAATATCCATTGATGCCACTTATTCAGAAAGTATACCAGACAGCTCTTTCTGATACGTGGGACTTGTAATGGCATCAGAGATGGGGAATCAGGAGTACGCGCTGGGCAATACCGACCACGAAGGACTTTTGGCCTGTTATACCTGGGATAAATAATGCATGCCTAGCATAAAGGCCAAGGAAAAACCGGTCGTAGGCTTAAATGAAGCTTTGGTCGAAAAAACTTGCGATATATTATGCTTAGCATATATCTTATTTACGCGACAAATAGTAGAGAGTACCATAAGCTAGAGAGAAAAATGAGACCCAACAACCTACCCCGAAGAATGAGGAACGAAGCCAAAGTGCGTGTGGAAAGAATGGATATCTGTCCTACCATTAGAACGATACGGTTCACCCTGGTGCTATTATTCATCCTATCCCTTTTCAGTATCCTAAAGGCCATCTAATGACATATGATAAGACCGGCCCTTCACTGAGCCGGTCCTAAGAATTTTGAAAGCACATCTGTTTGTTTTGTTGCCTAAGCAGAGATCCTCTGCTCACTCAGAATGACCTTATTATCAAGTAGATGTCATTCTGAGTGAGTAGAGGATCTTTTTCTTCTTGGCTTATTGGATGTATCAGAAACAATACTCGTCAGCCGTAATGATGGCCTGCGCCACGGTCTGTTGTGCTTCTTTCACATTAAAAGGCTGGGTCTTGCTGAATCGCTTGATACCCAATAGCATCATTCGCAGTTCATCGCCATCGGCAAAGCTCATGATCGCTTCACGTCCTGATCTTCTGACTATCTCAGAGGCCTCGTAGATATACAATCTGGCCATAGCGATCTTCTCCTTCAGATCCTCTTCAGAGTGTGTCTTGAGAAGTTTCTTTACACGTAGAAGCACCGATTCCGCATTGTAGGTAGCAATCGCCATATCAGCAATGTTCATCAGGATCTCCTGCTCTTTACCCAATTGTGTCATCAGTTTCTG
>JABDLZ010000144.1 GCA_013001705.1 Flavobacteriales bacterium | reverse complement strand
GTGCCATTGCTTCCTATCATTACATTGATCGAGATCATCGGAGTCTTCTTGAAGCCGCTGATACTCGCCATTCGACTATTTGCCAATATCACCGCTGGACACATCACCATTTTGGCATTCATGAGCTTGATCTTCATCATGGGTAAGAATGGAGAGGCACCCGTTGTCGGTTGGGGTACAGGAGTCGTATCAGTCATCCTATCGATTATCGTGACCTTCTTGGAATTGCTCGTAGCATTCCTGCAAGCATTCATCTTCACCCTGTTGTCTGCAACATACTTTGCAGCGGCAACGGAAGAGGCGCATCATTGATGGAACTACAACAGAATTTGAATAACAACTACATATAAATAAACAGAAATGGAATTAATGAACATTCTACTTCAAGGCGCAGCAGAAGCAGCACCTATTCACCTTGGACTTGCAGCTATCGGTGCTGGATTGGCAGCGATCGGTGCAGGTATCGGTATCGGAAGGATCGGTGGTGATGCCGTTCAGGCCATGGCACGTCAGCCAGAGTTGGCCAACGACATCCGTACCAATATGATCTTGACTGCCGGTCTGGTAGAAGGAGCCGCGATCATCGGTATCGTTGTTGCTTTCTTGGTCGTACTGTGAGATTATTTAAAGTCAAGTGATGATTCTCGCAGGATTACTCAGTCCGGGTATCGGTCTCCTCTTCTGGATGACCCTTACATTCCTCATCGTCCTCTTCCTTCTGAAGAAGATGGCATGGAGGCCTATTCTTGATGCTCTTCGTCAGCGCGAAGAGAATATCGAGTCTGCCCTCCAGTCTGCCAAAGAGGCAAAAGAGGAGATGGCCCGGCTCAAAGCCAGCAATGAGGATCTTCTCAAGGAGGCGCGAAATGAGCGCGACAAGATGCTCAAAGAGGCTAAGGAGATCCGAGAGAAGACCATTGCAAAGGCAGAACAGGAAGCAAAGGAGAAGGCGCAGGCCATTATGGATAGAGCTACGGCTGATATCCATAACGAAAAGATGGCCGCTATGACCGAACTCAAGAACCAGGTAGCTGATATCTCCCTGGATATCGCTGAGAAGGTCCTCCGCAAGAAGCTTGCTGACGACAATGAGCAGAAAGCGCTCATTGATGACCTCGTAAAGGATATCAACTTAAGCTGATATGAAAGAGACGCGAGTAGCTTCCCGATATGCCAAATCGCTCATCAGCCTGGCCAAGGATGAAGGGCAATTGGAATCTGTGCATGAGGATATGACCCTCGTTCGCAATACCGTGGATGAAAATCGCGAACTGGCCCTACTTCTGGATAGTCCCATTGTAAAAGGGGATAAGAAGCTGGTCATCCTGCAACAGATCTTTGCAGGAAAGATCGGTGCCATGAGCCAGAAGTTCATAGATATCCTAGTCAGGAAGCATCGTGAACACCTCATCGATGATGTGGCCGAAGAGGTCCAGAAACAATATCTCGTCCTCAAAGGAGTGGTGCGGGCCGAGGTCGTCTCCGCGATACCGCTCAGCGAGGAAGAGAGAAACGAAGTACTACGTGTGGTCAAGCAGATAGATGGCCGTTCGGAGGTGCAGCTCAAAGAAACAGTTGACACATCCATTATCGGAGGATTCATCATCACCGTAGGTGACAAGATGGTCGACCAGAGCGTAGTAGGGCGGTTGGAGAAGTACCGTCAGAAATTCAATAAGAATCAATACATAGCAGACCTCTAAGTCTGCTCAAACGATAGTAAAATGGCAGAAGTCAAGCCAGCTGAAGTATCAGCGATTCTCAAAGAGCAATTGGCCGGAGTGTCATCCGATGCCACCTTGGAAGAGGTAGGAACAGTGCTACAGGTAGGTGATGGAATCGCCCGTCTGTATGGACTGTCCAATGTGCAATCCGGTGAATTGATCGAATTCGAGAATGGCCTACAAGGAATCGTCCTGAATTTGGAAGAAGACAACGTAGGAGCTGTACTGCTAGGTACGGCAGAAGGGATCAAGGAAGGAGACAAGGCCAAGCGTACAGGTCGTATCGCATCCATCAATGTAGGTGAAGGCATGCTCGGAAGAGTAGTCGATACCCTCGGAAATCCGATAGATGGTAAAGGACCGATCCAAGGCGAGACCTTTGAGATGCCACTGGAGCGTAAAGCGCCAGGTGTGATCTTCCGTCAACCGGTAAACGAACCCCTACAGACCGGGATCAAGGCGATCGACTCCATGATCCCTATCGGAAGAGGGCAGCGTGAGTTGGTCATCGGTGACCGTCAGACTGGTAAATCGGCCGTGTGTATCGATACCATCATCAATCAGAAGGAATTCTATGATAAAGGTGAACCGGTATTCTGCATCTATGTGGCCATAGGTCAGAAAGGATCTACCGTGGCCCAAGTGGTCAACACCTTGGAGAAGAACGGTGCATTGCCCTATACTGTAGTGGTAGCTGCCAATGCCTCTGATCCGGCTCCTATGCAGTTCTACGCTCCGTTTGCAGGTGCTGCTATCGGTGAGTATTTCAGAGATACAGGTCGTCCGGCATTGATCGTCTATGATGATCTTTCTAAACAGGCGGTGGCTTACCGTGAGGTATCACTTCTGCTCAGAAGACCTCCGGGACGTGAGGCATATCCTGGAGATGTATTCTATCTGCACTCCAGACTTCTCGAACGAGCGGCCAAGATCAATGCCACTGATGAGATTGCTCAGCAGATGAATGACCTGCCTCCTTCATTGGAAGGAAAGGTGAAAGGTGGTGGATCCTTGACCGCACTGCCTATCATCGAGACTCAAGCAGGAGATGTATCAGCTTATATCCCTACCAACGTGATCTCTATCACAGATGGACAGATCTTCCTCGAATCCAATCTATTCCTATCCGGTGTCCGTCCTGCGATCAACGTGGGTATCTCGGTATCGCGAGTAGGTGGTTCGGCTCAGATCAAGTCCATGAAGAAGGTTGCAGGAACATTGAAGCTCGATCAGGCCCAATACAGGGAGTTGGAAGCATTTGCCAAATTCGGCTCGGATCTGGACCCAGCGACTATGGCAGTCCTGGATAAAGGAGCAAAGAACGTGGAGATCCTCAAGCAAGGACTGAACTCTCCCATGCGTGTGGAGCAGCAGGTAGCTATCATCTACTGTGGTACCAAAGGTCTTTTGAAGAATGTGCCTGTAAATAAGGTACAGGAGTTTGAGAAAGAGTTCCTCATGGTCATGGAGAACAGCCACAAGGAAGTGCTGGATCAATTGGCCCAAGGAAAACTGGATGATAACATCACCGGCACTTTGGAAAAAGTCGCCCTTGATCTAGCAGCCAATTACGCTTAATGGCCAATCTGAAGGAAATACGGACCCGCATCAAGTCGGTACAATCGACTCAGCAGATCACCTCTGCTATGAAGATGGTATCTGCAGCCAAGCTGAGAAGAGCTCAGGATGCCATCGTCCAGATGCGTCCCTATGCGAACAAATTGCAGGAGATACTCGGAAATCTGAGCTCTAGCTTGGATACTTCAGAGAATGTCTATGCGCGTGAGAGTGAGTTGAAAAAGGTCCTTTTGGTCGCTATCAGCTCTAACAGGGGTCTGGCGGGTGCATTCAATGCCAATATCATCAAAGCGGCCATTCGGTGGTCCCAAGAGAATCCGGGTGTCGAGTATAAGGTCCTTGCGATCGGTAAGAAGTCCAATGACTACTTCAAGAAACAGGAGAATACCATCAATGCCGATCTGAAGGCCAATACGGTGGACATCTTCGAGAACTTGAATTTCAGTTTTGTTTCCGAGATCGCTCAAGAAGTCATGGACGAGTTCGCTTCCGGGAAGTATGATCAGGTCCATTTGATCTACAACAGCTTCAAGAATGCCGCTACGCAGATTGTAAAGACCGAGCAATTCCTTCCAATCCTTCCACCTGAGGTCGACCCTGAGGACACGCAGAATACCTCACTGGATTACATCTTCGAGCCAAATAAAGAAGAGATCGTCAAGGATATGATTCCCAAATCCTTGAAGGTTCAGCTCTATAAGGCCATTCTCGATTCATATGCAGCTGAACATGGTGCTCGTATGACGGCCATGCACAAAGCCACCGATAACGCAGGGGAGATTTTGAGAGATCTCAAGCTTACCTATAACAAGGCCCGTCAGGCGGCTATCACGGGTGAGATCCTGGAGATCGTGGCAGGTGCTGAAGCGCTCAACTGATCATTTGATCTTTATGGCATAGTCTTAGCGGCCGATCGGCTGAATCGTTTTCTTTGATTCACGGTGAGATCAGCTAAAGACCCCTCTATACTTTTTGTAGGCACTCGGCCCATACTCATCGTGTGGTCCTTGATCTTGCTCATCGGGGCTATCGCCTTTGACTACTATTCATCCAGTGAGGCCTCATTGAGGTATACGGTGGATCGCATAGAACAAGGCGTACAAAAAGCACAAGGCAACTTAAGGAACGAACTAGTCACACTGCTCGATTACGGGGATGAGGAGCTTTTCGAGCACTTCGAGCAATCGAAATCCAGCTATGAGGAGTTGGGCTCCTCCTATTTCGTTTTTCATCAAGACTCCTTGGTCGCTTGGAGCAGCAGCTCCGTTCCCCAAGTGGACTTATTGCCCGATCTATATCGCTCAGGGCCGTGCATCCTTTTGGCCAATGGGTGGTACCTCATGGAGCGCAGAGAGGCCGGAGATCGGGTCTTCTTCGGACTCTTCTTGATGAAGTATGAGTACCTCTATGAGAATCGCTACCTCGTCAATGAATTCCACCCCTACTTCCAGGTAGAGCACCACCCGGAGGTGACTTTTGCTGCAGATCAACGATCTGAACCGGTTCTGGACCTCGAGGACCACGTACTATTCTATCTATCTCTGGATGAGGATTCACTTCATCAAGAGACCTCGGGAATCTGGATCCTAGCGAGTATACTACTCTGTTTGTTCTTTCTCGTCCGTACACTGTTCGATAGACTCTTTCAGAGAGATGCCAGACTCAGTAGTTTCTTCTTAGGGGCACTGGGAATCGTGGTGTTCAGGATGCTGACCTTGGTCTGGAATCCCTTGGAATTGCTTGGAGACCTGAGTCTGTTCCAAGCCTTTACCCTCGGGCACTCCTATTTACATCCCGACCCTGGAGCTCTGGTGATCAATGCATTCTTGCTATTGCTGCTCTGCTATGTCTTCCGCAAATGGACGGATCGCATTGCTTGGAAAGGACAATGGACGGTGTTCCACGTACTCTTAGTAGGCTATTTCATCGGAGCCCGTGGATTGGACGTGCTCTATAAAGAATTGATACTCCGGACCGATATCAATTTCGACATCAGCAATTTTTTCGACCTCGACCTGTTCAGTATTGTCGGATTGCTGGGTATCGGCTCCTATCTCATAGCTGCGTTGTTCTTGGCTCAAGCCTTGACCGATTTCCTGCTGAGGACCATTGATTCGAGCAAGAAGCTCTGGGTGATCTATCTGACAATGGGGTCAGGTCTCATCGCTATCAATCATTATTATGGTGTGGTCGATCTCATCAAGGTGCTTTGGCCCTGGATGATCCTCACCTATTTCATGCTCATGCATCGGGTGAGATTGCGAGGCCCTCGATTGGTCTATGTGCTCGGAGCCATGGCATTGTTGTCCCTCTATGCTTCTCATATGTTGGAGAAGCACATCATCAAGAATGATAGGGAGCAACTGGCCATAGTGGCAGAACGCTTGATGGAAGGAGAGGACGAAGTAGCTGAACTTCTCTTCGATGACATGCGGGACCGACTGGAAGGAGATAGCTTGATATGGCAATTGGCCACGAAAACCCCCTTCAATGAAGAGCGCCTGCTCATCCAGTTCCGTCAGGATTACTTCAATGGATATTGGACGAAGTATGACCTAGCATTCGATCGGGTCAGTCCAGCGGAGTTGGGTCAGAGTGGTTTTCGGGATCTCCCTGATTCAGTGGATATGGGATTCAGCCGTATATCCCAAGAGGAATTGGGCTTGAACTATGTCTTCTTCAAACGCTTGGATGCCAACAAGGTCGTACTAGGACTATTCGAGCTCAATATCATCCCAGAAGACCTTGGATTTCCTGAGCTATTGATCGAGGGGGATCCTACAAGTGGTAAGGATATGGCCCAGTACTCCTTTGCGCAGTATCACGAGCGCGAACTGGTGGATTCCTACGGAGATTTCGATTATCGACTCGAGTGGTCGCAGGATATGGATGATGGATCCAGATACTATCAGGAGCAAGGGTATTGGCATTTCCCATTCGATAGAGGACAGGACACCTACATCATCTCCACTCCGCGGAAATCATTCATCGATCGCTTGACCACCTTCACATATTTGTTCTGCTTCTTAGGCTTGATGATAGGTCTGGCCTATTTCATCGAGCGCATACTCATCGAGCAACGCTGGCCAAGAGCCGATCTTCAGTATAAGGTCCAGTTCCTAGTGATCAGCATCCTCTTCACGTCACTCTTCGTATTCGGCCTAGGGGCATACTACTACATTCTCTCTCAACATACCGCCAACAATGAGAAGATCCTATCTGAGAAGGTTTCTTCGGTGCTCATAGAACTGAGTCACAAACTGGAGAAAGAACAGGCTATCGGAGATAGGGAGAAACTGGAGGTCTATCTGGATAAGTTCGCCAAAGTCTTCTTCACTGATATCAATCTCTATCAATTGGATGGAGAATTGATGGCATCTTCTAGACCTCAGGTCTTCAATCGGGGCCTCATATCCGAACAGATGGACCCTGGAGCCTATAAAGCCTTGAGGTTCGATGCAGAAAGCAAATACATACATGAAGAACGGATCGGAGGTCTGAACTATCTATCGGCCTATGTGCCATTCATGGATAGTGAGAAGAACGTGCTTGCTTATCTCAACCTGCCCTATTTCGCCAAGCAGAAGGAATTGGAAGACGATCTATCTCGATTTGTTGTGACAGTCATCAATGTACTGGTGCTGCTCTTTGTGATGTCGATCCTGGTAGCGGTGCTCATCAGCAATTGGGTCACCCGTCCCTTGCAGATGTTGAAAGATAATCTAGCAGCGATCCGGTTGGATCAGACCAATAAACCCATCGAGTATTCCGGTACGGATGAGATAGCCAGCCTCGTGGAGGAATACAATGCCAAGGTCGAGGAACTACAGGCCAATGCCGAACTTCTCGCAAAAAGTGAGCGCGAGAGTGCTTGGAGGGAAATGGCCAAACAAGTGGCCCATGAGATCAAGAACCCCCTCACTCCGATGAAGCTGAGTATACAGTACCTACAGCGGAGTCTTCAGGATCGTGGAGAGGATTGGGAACAACGATTCGAGCGCAGTACCGATATGCTCATTGAGCAGATAGACACATTGAGCGCAATTGCAACGGCCTTCAGCGATTTTGCACAGATGCCCAAGGCACAGAATGAGCGATTTGCAATCGGTGTACTGGTCGATCAGGTGGTCGATCTATTCAGTGAAGAACCCAAGGTGGAGCTCTTTCTGGAGAATCAAGTCGATGCTCATGCTGAGATCATAGCCGATAAGGATCAGATAACGCGCCTTCTTACCAATCTGATCAAGAATGCCATACAGAGCATACCAGATGAAGAAGAGGGAAAGGTAGTGGTCGATCTTCAGTCCAAGGGGCATCAGTATATCTTGGAGGTTCGGGACAATGGTACCGGAATACCTGAGGATATGCATGAGAAGATCTTTGTACCCAATTTCACCACCAAGAGTACAGGAACAGGACTGGGACTGGCCATGAGTAAGAATATCGTGGAGCAGGCCGGAGGACGTATCTGGTTCAAAAGCAAAGAGGGCGTAGGGACTTCATTCTTCGTCAGCCTACCAATGCCTCCGGATTCATAGGTCGATTCCCAATACGGCCATCATTGCTCGCGCCTTTAGGATGGACTCCTCGTATTCCTGCTCGGGCTCTGAGAGAGCAGTGATCGCACCTCCTGCAGCCACACTGGCCTTTTTTTGGGCATCGTCATAGAGGATGCTCCGTATCACTACGTTGAGAGTCATATCCCTTTGCGGAGTGATCACACCAACTGATCCCGAATAGATACCTCGTCTGAAGTCCTCATGCTCTTCTATCAACTCCATCGCTCTGATCTTAGGAGCTCCGGTCATCGAGCCCATGGGAAAGCAACTTTTCAGGAGATCGATCAGGTCATGTTCTTCGGCTAATTCGGAACGAACAGTACTGATCATCTGGTGTACCGTCTCAAAGGAATATACCTCACAGAGTTCTTCGACCTCTACACTCTGTGATCGAGCAGTGCGTGATAGGTCATTGCGTACCAGGTCGGTGATCATGATATTCTCTGCCCGCTCCTTGATGTCGGATGCGAGTTCTTTTTTCAGTCGTTCATCTTCCCTAGGGTCGAGGTCCCGCTTGCGGGTCCCTTTGATAGGTCTGGAGCGTACGGTAGCCCCAGATTTCTCCAAGAATAACTCCGGACTTGCGCAAAGCAGGTGGAGGTCTTCTACGCGAAGATGACAGGCAAAGGGTGCTCGGGTCATTGAATTGAGTCTTTGGAATGTCACCCAGGGGTCGATATTCTGAGAGTCAATGGTCAATTCCTGACAGTAATTCACCTCATAGATATCTCCCCGTTGGATATGTGCTTTAAGAGATTCCACTTGGGAGATATAGCGTGATCTATCTATCGAAGTGAAATAGGCTTTGATAGTCTCTACCGGAGGAGAGTTATATAGTGTGAAAAGTTCTTGTTTCAGACCCTCCACATCTAATTCTCTCCTATTCAGTTGAAGCACTTTCAATTCACCGAGTTCCCAGGAAAACACGATATCCGGAACGAACAGGAACAATGATGGAAATGGAATGGCGCATGGATTGTTCGACCCCAAGGCTTCCAGGTCATCTTTCAATTCATATGAAAAGGCGGCACAAATGAATTTCCCTTCGTTCTTTCTGATGAATTCCCGTGCGCTATCCCAGGCCCCGATAGGATCATGTACTTCTAGCAGATCGACCGCTCCAAAGGCGTGGATATCTGGGCCGTGGCCATTCGAATGAAGATGTAATTGAGGAGATATGGAGCGTAGGATCACGGCTCCGAAAATACAGGTCCGAGATAATCATTGGATGTTATGCACAGGCAACCTTATGGTAAAAAGTACGTCAAGTAACTGAAAAGGTGTTAGATTTGTGTAGAGGGATGTCTATATTAAGCTGATAGTCATAGACTTGCTTAGAGCGTCAAAGCATAGAGGTCCCAAGGATAATTGAGAATAAAACCGCGTTCATGAAGACATTCTTTACCCTCGTCCTCACAGCATTACTCTCGATTTCTGGTTATTCTCAAGCTCGTATGATCTTTGAAGGGAATATCGGACTGTCGTTTGCAAATGGCTCTTCAGCCAATCCAGTGTATCTCGTCATCGACAATCCGGATTCGAATGCGTTGACCGATGGAGGAGCTCCAGGTGGTCCTGCCATCCTATCCGAAGATGAGTATCATATCGTCAAATGGAATATTGATAACTCTACGGGTACCTACACTGTTCCCTTTGTAAGTCCTACCGGAGGAGGATTGGATTATGTTGCACCTAATGTTGTTATTTCTGGTGGTGCGGCTGGAAGTGGAAGCATCGAATTCTCTACATACCATCACGATGACGTAGTGGCCAATGCTCCCTCTGATGTGAATCACATGAATCAGCATCCGAGTGGTGCGCCTGGCGGAGAGTTATTTGCAATGGATCGTTTTTGGATCATTGATGCCGTTAACTATACCACCAAACCTTCTATGGTGCTTACCCTGTTCTATGATGAAGATGAACTAGAAGGAACAATGGTGGAGACGAACATGATCATCCAGCGCTACAACAATACTTCAGACCGCTGGTTGGATCTCAACCTGACGGGATTGGTGGTACCCAATGCACCTGGAAACTTCATCTCGACCGTCCCTATCATCAGCGATGCGGACTTCTTCCGCTCATGGACCATTTCCAGTTCGACCAACCCGCTTCCGATCGACCTGCTCTCCTTCAATGCTGAATGTAAAGGCAATGGTTCGGTGGAATTGACTTGGTCTACTGCATCTGAGATCAATAATTCACACTTTACTTTGGAGCGTTCTGAAGACGGTATCATCTGGGAGACCTTCGCAGACATGATACACGGAGCTGGTAACTCCAGTACGCAGAATGACTACACCCACTTGGACAATAACCCTTTCCGTGGATTGACCTATTACAGACTTACTCAGACGGATTTCGATGGGACGTCTGAGACCTTTGACCCTATTGTCAACGATTGCGATGGAGTGGGATTCGAGATCATCTCTGCACTCAGCCCTGAAGGATCGGATCAGATCCAGCTGGTAGTGAGCGCTGCCCGCGATGAGGCATTCGATATCGAAGTGATGGACATGAGTGGCAAGTCTGTGCTCTGGACATCCAATGTTGCCATGTTCGAAGGACTCAATTATCTACGTCTGGACAAATCGGACCTAGGATATGGCATCTACATCATCAAGCTTCAAAGTCAGAATGAGTTGATGACGCGCAAGATCTTTTTGAATTGATTTTACCGAGCGACCTAACGAATAAAGGAGCCCTGCTGATGCGGGGCTTTTTTATACCCAATCGATAGGTCTCTTGGAGTGTTCCTT
>JABDLZ010000143.1 GCA_013001705.1 Flavobacteriales bacterium | reverse complement strand
CATATCCCGCGAGCAAGGGGTCTTCTTGATTCTGTAGGATAAAGGTCACCGAGGGGATATTCGATATCTCCACCTGATCGGTATTGAATGTATTATTCTCAGCATAGGGTCCAGAGCCGGTCCATGCGGATCCTACATCTCCGAAGCCCACGATCTGGAAATTCTCAATAAAGTCCGATTGGATGGGACGATTGAAGAAGTATTTGAAGACGGGGAATCGGATCTCCGCATTGACCACTGCTGAACTAGTCCCATTACGTGCATTGCGGTAGAAGCCGCGCATGGGCATGATGAGCGCCTGATAGGCATAGTTCTGGCTGGCATCTACCGAAACTGTATTGTCGTAACGCGGGCTGGGTATCACCCAGTTATCCACCCCTCCCAAGAACGAGATGAGGCGCTCCTGACCGAATGAGGTATTCCCTGCAATACGGAAGGCCGCGATCAGGTCGCGGTGTATCTTCTGATAATGTCTGAGATCCAGCCCGATCACTCCAAAGTCGGGATATTCATTCCCCTCGAAATCGAGTCTGCGATAATATTCTGTCCAGACCTTGGCCCTGGAGCCGTTGAGCAGGTTGAGCCCTTTGCTCAGCGTATTGTCGAATACCAATTGCACCCGTCCTCCTCCGAGATATCTATGCTGATTGGGCAGACGTAAGCTCACATCATCCACCACGCGCACAATGTCCCGCTTGTAACTGCCGAAGAGGTCCCCCCGCAATGAGAAAACCTCATTGAATGGATAGGACATCTGATAACGCAGTACGTGGGATTGCGATTTGACGAAAAGAGGCAGGGCTCCGGTGCTGACTGTATAGCTTGTGGTCTGTCGTTGGAATATGACCGACTTGTCCAATCGTTTGGTCAGATTGTCGTATTGGACACCATAAGAAAGGTCGGAAATACCTCCTAGGAATCCGATGGCACCGACCAATCTGCGATCCTCGAAAAGGTCACTTAGTCCCCATTGGAGAGCCGGAGTGAAGCCAGGTGATAGATTCTGATCGTTGGTCCGGTAATCCTGATAGAACTCGAGTTGGAAACTATTCGTGATATCGAGATCGGCCTGGTCGACAGCAAAATTTAGGCGGTAATTCCTGGCTTTAGGGATGACCAGTATGGTCGTATCCTCCGGTGAGGCCTGCAAGGCGATGATCTCATCGATATCATCTATGATCACCGGTCCGGTATCCGGTATGCCTTCTTCATCATCAGGCACGGTCTGTGCCGATTCATCCCTGAACTGATAATCAAAGATGTCCACTCCTCTATGCTGATACGGTTCTTCGAACAATACCTCCAGACCCGGTAATTCTGTGCTTTCCTCATCCGAGATCACTCCCAGGTCCTCTGAAGAAGAGCCCGGGCCGGATAACGTTCCGAATGCCCCATCCTGCTTGGAATCACCTATGTAGAAACGATACCTACCATCCCTGAAATTGAAGAATGAGTAGTTCTCTCCGGAGGCATTCAGATGAAATCCGATGGGATTGTTCTCTAAGCGAGTGAGGCGTTCTACACGCGTGAAATAGCGATAGTGGATGACTGTATCGATGCGGCTGATGGCACTGTCATATTCCGCCACATACCTGTCATAGATTAGGTCCTTCTCAGCAAGGAATGTATAGCGGATGCTATCATACTCGAAGGGGCTGCGCTCATCCCGCTCGGGTGTATCGGTTATCCGCTCCAACACGTCCCTATCATTCAGGTCAAGAACGAAAATGTCCTTGAGCAATTGGGTCTCTTGCTCCATATAGTAGTCATCGAGCGTATCATTGGTACGCGTAGAAGCAAAAATGACCTTGGAGTCGTCCCTGACAAATCGAGGGTCCAGATCGTCATAGGGGTCATTGGTCAATTGCTCCTGTCGATTGCCAACTAGATAATATCGATAGATATCGGTCTGACCTTCTCTTACTCCGGAGAAGACCATTTGAGTACCCGTACTCGCATAGTCGAATGAGATCACCTTGTCCAGACCGAAGAGCTCACGGGGGTAGTTCTTCTTCTTATCCAATGAGTAGATATTCAACCAGAGTCTCCCTTTCTTTTCAGTGATGAATGCCAATTCAGTGCCTTGCGGGTTCCACTCGAGGATAGGGTAGGATTCATCGATCTTCCGTTCGAGCTTATGCTCGGCTTTGAAGATGCGCTTGCCTCTGACCTTTGCCGGTGTATACACGGGATACGACCGAGCGATATAGTCAGAGTCCTGTTTTGCCTTCTGTATCTCTTTCTGCTCGAATTCCTTCTTCTTACGCTCGTATACTTCCCTGCGTTCGGCCTCTTCTTTTCTGTATTCATCCAGATCCAATAAATGGATCCGATATTGCCCGAGCTCATTGGATACATAAGCGGCCTGACTTCCAGTAGGACTGATCTTGAACTGGCTGTAGATGCGCTGCGGCTTGGTCTTGACCCGAATGGTCTCGAAAGGCGGGTCATCTCTACCGAGTCCTTTCTGATTGAAGTAATTCGAATAGTAGATATGGTGCTCTTCCAGTAATCTCTCCAAGGGTACCCCGATGACGAAGATGAATCCGCTCTCCAGATTCCGACTGAGTCGTGTCATGTATAGGATATTGGGGATGACGCTCGGTCCATAGACATCAGCGATGTATCTCCATATGGAAAATCCCGCATAGACAGCCTCCAGATCACTGATGCGATTGAAATGGGAATAGCGATTATATCGCACCCCGTCTGCCACGCGGTCTCTGATCTCTGGTGTCCAATCATCTACCAGATAGGATACCAGTCCCTCCGTATACCAATTGGGGAGATTCAGCAAGGCGCTGTTCTTGACCACATCCTTCCAATCCCCTCCATAGAGCATATTCTGGATCATCATACGGGCTAGGCCCTCTCTCAGATTCTGCTCCAGTTGCTCGTGGTCACCCTCGAAATAGACGAATACCTTGGTGCCGACAATCTGTGCCGACCCTCCTATCTGTGCGCTTTCCTCCTCTTTGACCAAGCCCAGATTGGACTGGCGGAAGTCGCTTTGAGTATTGTAAACGATGAACTCGATCCGGTCATCTATCACGAAATCCAATTTGTTCTGGATATCCTGGATATGCGTTGGAGCAATCTCTGAGATATAGGCAGCTAGGTCTTCCCCACCTTCATAGAAGTAGGTATCGTAGCGATCGAATCGATAATACTGCCAAAGGAATTCTCTATACTGGATCCGGTTCTTACCGAATTCCTGATTACTCCCATTGTAGAATTGCCCCTGGGTGGGTAGCACAAAGAGTGCTCCCAAGAGTAGGAGGGCTGTCCTGAATGCGCGTATTCCTCTACAATAGGCCATTAAAGAGTAAAGATAGTAACGTGAAAGGCTGTTGGATAGTTTTGTCACCTATTCGTTTATCGTAATTCCATTCCAGATGAAGATCATATCCCTCACCTTCAACCCTTTTGCAGAGAATACCCTACTCATGGTCGGGCAGAAGGGCAGTTGTATCATCATCGACCCGGGTATGATGGATGCACAAGAAATGGACCATCTTGAGCATACTATTCAGAACGAAGGAGCTACACCTCTCCGATTGCTTCTCACCCACTGTCATATAGACCATGTGCTGGGAATCAAAGCTGTATATGATCGCTACGGTCTAGAACCGGAGTGTCATGCAGAAGGGCTACCTCTGCTGGAAGCCTGTCCGCAGATTGCAAAGATGTATGCCATCCCATACACTGAAGGGCCTATGCCCACAAACTACCTGGCTGATTCCGGAACCTTGGAACTGGATGGTGAAGAGGTGGAGTGGAGATATGTGCCCGGGCATGCACCAGGTCATGTGGTCTTCATTCATCACCCTAGCAAACAAGTCATAGGTGGAGACACCCTTTTCCAAAGCAGCATTGGTCGTACCGATCTGCCTGGAGGTGATCATGAGCTTCTCTTGCGCAAGATCAGAGAAGAACTCTTCTCACTGGATGATGAGTATGTGGTCTGGCCCGGTCACGGACCTCGAACGACCATAGGCGTGGAGAAACGGAGCAATCCTTTTCTCCGCTGAATCCGATCACCAGGGATAGAAATCGGATTGAAGACGCTTACGACCAAGTCGTGAGCCTCCTCTATTGGGACTCATGGCAGGACAGACCCGGTCCGGGGTGCCTTTGACCCAGATGAAGCGGAATCCTATGTAGGAATTCTTGTACATGGAGTTGTAGATGGTCTCACTTGTAGCCCAAGGCTCATCCTTGGTCAGGCTCATCACCGAAGTGTGCGCATAGATATTGAAGAATCGCCCGGGCCCTACTCGGAATCCGATACCGGCCATCATGTTCACATCGGTGAATGAAGGCTTGTTGGGAAAGTCGGTCTGGAGATCGAGCAGTTCTATCTCATACTCGCTCTTCTGGCCCAAGGTCTCCGTGATGGTCAATCCAGGACCCAAGTGAAAGAAGGAAGCTTCTCCCATTTGAAGTACACTCTGCATATTTATCCGGACAGAAGCCCGATGGTATTTGAATTGACCTTCTGATTCGATCAGATCGGGATAGGACACATCTCCCCCAGAAGTACGTGTGGCCATGACCTGCTCTCCTCCAGATACTTGGCGATAGTTGAAGCCGAAATCCAAGAAACGGACAAAACTCCTTTTGAAGATGAACATCCCACCTACTTCTGCTCCTAAGCTCGTGTTGGACAAGGCATCCAATTCCACACTGTAAGAGGTGGTCGAGCTTACATCTGTATTGAAGAAAGACCGTTCGGTCTTGGCCATGGTATAAGAGGCACCTATTCCAGAATACACCGCAAAAGGGCGGAAATTATTATCCGGACAGAACAACTTATACGACAAAGGTTCTTGTGCGAATCCTTTAAGGCAAAGGATCCCTAGTACTATGCAGATTGTGAGCCTGAAGTGCATTACGTGTGAATGGTCCCCTTTTTTACGCATTGGAAGCGTGTAGTGTTTCACCTAGGCGGATGAAATGGGGGGCTTTGAAGAGTGCTCAGCGAGGAATTGAGGATGCCAAAGGCGGGGAACTAAAAGGCTCCTAATGAAAAAAGGTCACAAGATGTACCTGTGACCTTCGATTCTGCTCCTCCTCGCTTCGACTGGGTTTACTTCGACTTCGCTCGGCATAGACTTCTCGCCCGAGGATAAGTGGCTTTGAAAAGTAAAAAACCACCAGTTAGATACTGATGGTTTCTTCTTTGGCTCCTCCTCCTGGGCTTACCTCGACTTCGCTCGGCATAGACTTCTCGCCCCAGGATTAGTGGCTTTATAAAGTAAAAAACCACCAGTTAGGTACTGATGGTTTCTTCTTTGGCTCCTCCTCCTGGGCTCGAACCAGGGACCCTCTGATTAACAGTCAGATGCTCTAACCAACTGAGCTAAGGAGGAATATTTCCTTTAAAAGGGCTGCAAATGTAATCGGATTATCCTGAATTATCCAATACCTTCGGCCCGAAAATTTTTCTCCCTATGAGCTTAGTCAATGTAGGTACGGTCGCCTTCGATGCCATTGAAACACCGTTTGGAAAGACCGACAAGATAGTCGGTGGGGCATCGACTTATATCAGCCTCGCGGCCAGCTACTTCTACAGTCCCGTGAAACTGATCTCAGTGATCGGTGACGATTTCGATATGGACATGGTCGCCAAGCTTGAAAGCAGAGGTGTTGCTACCGAAGGTCTGCAGATCAAAGAGGGGGAGAAATCCTTCTTCTGGTCGGGCCGCTATCACTATGACCTAAATACCCGTGATACGTTGGTCACTGAGCTCAATGTGCTAGAACACTTCGAGCCCGAGTTACCTGCTTCTTATCAGGATTGTGAATATCTGATGCTCGGAAATCTAGCTCCAGCCGTGCAGATGAGTGTCGTCCAACAACTCAGCAATCGGCCAAGATTGGTGGTACTCGATACCATGAATTTCTGGATGGATATTGCGATGGACGAGTTGAAGGAGGTCATCAAGAAATGTGATGTGCTCAGCATCAACGATGAGGAAGCCCGGCAGTTCACGCAGGAGCATTCTTTAGTCAAAGCTGCAAGACAGATACTGGATCTCGGAGTGAAATACCTGATCATCAAGAAAGGCGAGCATGGTGCACTGCTCTTCGGTGGTGATGAGATGTTCTTTGCACCTGCTCTCCCCTTGGAAGATGTGGTGGACCCTACAGGTGCTGGAGACACCTTTGCCGGTGGCATGCTCGGTTATCTTGCCTCTCAAGGGGATATCGGCTTCGATAGCATGCGCAGGGCGGTGATCGCAGGATCGGCCATGGCGAGTTTCACTGTTGAGAAATTCGGTGTGCAACGCCTGTTGGAATTGGACAAGGAGATGATCGATAAGCGCATCTCCGAATTCCAGGAATTGGTGCGCTTCGAATTCTGAATCAGCGGTCCAGAACGATACGGAAGGTCGTGCCTTGATCTACTTCCGAACGCTTTACGAAGACCTTACCTCTGTGGTAGTTCTCGATGATCCTTTTGGTCAAGGAGAGCCCTAGACCCCAGCCTCGTTTCTTGGTGGTATAGCCTGGTTGGA
This sequence comes from Flavobacteriales bacterium, assembly GCA_013001705.1. Classification (NCBI taxonomy): domain Bacteria; kingdom Pseudomonadati; phylum Bacteroidota; class Flavobacteriia; order Flavobacteriales; species Flavobacteriales bacterium. The sequence goes on along the minus strand of JABDLZ010000143.1, from coordinate 5,390 downwards.
ATATGGTCTTATGGAACTTGGCTGGAATCCCCTTGCCTGTATCGGTCACATCCACATAGACATGTTGCATCTCGGTGGTGACCGTCAGGATCAATTCCCCTTCACCATCCATTGCGTCTACTGCATTCTTACACAGATTCTCTATGACCCAACCGAACAATGGCCTGTTTATGTGAGCTAGCGCCTGGTCTTCTGATGGTTGAAGAATGACCTCTACCTTGGATGAGAAACGCGGCCTCAGGTAATCGAGCATATCGTCCAATACCTCATTGAGGTCCATTTCATCCAATTCCGGTCTGGAGCCGATCTTGGAGAAACGGTCGGTGATGGTCTCCAGTCGGGAGACATCCTTATTCATCTCATGTATGGTCTCCTCATCCACTCCCTTGGCCCGCAACAGATCCATCCATGCCATCAATGATGAGAGCGGGGTACCCAACTGATGAGCAGTCTCCTTGGCCATACCTACCCACACCTGATTCTGTTCTGCCTTGCGGAAGGTGCTGAAGAGGATATAGGCGATCAGCAAGAACAACCCGATGACCAAGAATTGGACAAATGGGAAATAGCGCAACTGCTTGAGTATGACGGAGTCTTCGTAGAAGATGTAGTTGACTTCACCTTCTCCCAACTCTATCCGCAAGGGGTCATTGACGGCAGACATCTCCTGAATGACCCTTTCAAGGCCTTCTGTGGTGCTGATCCTAGCGCTATCGACATTCCCGGCCCGGAGTACGGTATCCCGCTCGGCATTGGTCAAGAGCACCGGCACACTAGCACTATTGATGACCGTTTCCGAGATGAATGAGGTGATCAGGTCATTGAGTACGGTACGAAGCTCTGAGAATAGACGACTGTCCTTGTAGTAGAGATACTGCACCTCTCCTTCCACAATGTTCACTTCCAGAGGAGGATAGGATGACTTCATGGCTTCGAGCTCTTGGCGCAAGAGCCGCTGATCGGAGTCATTCCCTTCGATATTCCGTTTGAAGATGATATTCTCCTGCTCATCGACCACGATCATCGGGATGGTCGTATTGTCCTGAATGACTCGAGTGATAAAGGTGTAGTCGTCCAATTCCTCATTGGTGATCACCCGCATGGCCTCTGACCATAGGGAGACCTTTTTCTGCTCGTTATCGGCCAGTTCTGCAAAGAGCTTCTTGGTATAGGCCACCAGTGTGGCTCGCTTTTCGATGGCCTGAGACCATAGTTCCACCTTCTGGCGTTCCTCATCACGTACCCGATCCACGATGAAGTTGGAGTACCACAAAGACAGGCCTATGATGACCAAGGCCAGGATCATCAGGAAAATCTTCCACTTCTGTTTACGGGAGTATAAGCTCATGGGGGCTATCGTGAAGGCCTAGAACGCCACGAAGATAATCTGTGAAGGAGGTGCCTGTTTCAGAAATCGTCTTCCTCGATCTCAACAGGGGGCGCCTCTGTCTCTTCGGGTTCGGTGATCTGCCACCATTTCTTCTTCTTTTCCTTTGGGGCAGAAGCCTCTTCGGTCTTAGGTGTCTCTTCGATCTGAACGGTCACGCCTTCTCGCTCATCCCTTTCAGGCTCCTTGTCCCGCTTGAAGGGGTTGCTCAAGAACTCCTTGATATCTGATTTCGCGCTGGCAATGGCTTCTTTCCTATTGGCCTTGACCTTGTCCTTGTCCAAGGCTATGTCCGGATCAGTGGTGGTGCCGGTCATACTCAGGTGTATACGATGTCCCAGCCCATCATCTTGTACGATGAATTCGGGGTTCCGCTTATTGACCAGAATGTCCCGCAAAGTGAAACCCACCGAGTAATCGATGCGATTATCAAATCCGTGACTTCCACTTACCTCTACATCCATGGCATTGTTAGCGATGGTCATGTGAGGGATCAGGATCTGTTGATCCTGGATGTGAACGACATTATGCAGGCGCTCGAATCGCAGATGCTTGAGCTCGTTCTCCAATTCATCGGCCCTTACGAATGGTTTGAGGAGATTCCGCTCGCGCAGTTGGGTGACTATGTCCATCATGGAAGGGTGCTGGATCAACTCCCCATTTGTGATGGTAATATCCATGCGACTGGCTATACTCGGGGTCAAAACGGTCATCTGAGAGTCCAGACGAGCTGAGAAAGAGATGATGGCATCTCCTGTCCCATTCAGTTGATCATCTGTGAGGAATTCCTGCCCGAATTGACCGAATTGACGGAAGAGCTCCGGCACATCCACTCCTCTGAGGGAGCATTCCGAATCCACTTTCCATGTAAGGTCATCCGATTGCTGAAGATGTACATCCGTGACTACATCCCCACCACAGGACCGGAAGGATATCGGATCGATCAGCACTTTGCGGTCCTTCATGCTGACCCTGCCGGTGATCCCTTCTGCATGGAAGCTCTGAAAGGCGAATTGCTGCACCTGAGCATCCAATGTGAGTTGAATATGCTCTGGAAGTGAGGTCCCTCCTCCTTGATGGGGTGCTGCGGCCTTGGCCCATTGATTCCAGTCCACTGTCTCAGCGCTTACATCTGCTGAGATCCGCAGCTTGCCTTCCGGTCTGAAGAGGTATTCCCACAATCCCTCGACCTTGGCATTGGCAAGCAGCTCGTCCCCGTTGACCATCAAGGCGGTCTCATCGAGCATGACCGCGTCATTCTGCAGAATGACTGAACTGGTGATGCCTCTGCATTCATAGCCATTGGCCACCAGGTCGAAACCTACATTGGTCAAATCAGCTTTTCCGAAGATGTCCAAGGCCTGGATTCCTTCTACGGTGAGTCCTTGCATAGGGAGATAGCCGTCCAAGTCCAATTGCAGTCCTACGACTCCGCTCACTCCATCGATCAATTGCTGCCCGGTATGTGCCAGTATATCGCTCAGTGCGGCCTCTCCAACCAACTCCCCTTTGATCCTCGGGCGTTTGATGTTGCTTAGCCTGCCTGTGTATGAGAGTGTGCCTGTCTCCAGCTCAGCATACATCTCTTTGAAGGTGATGGATTGGAACTGTGCGCTATCCTGAAGGAAGATGCCTTTGGATCGAATATTTTCCAAGGGCTTGCCCAATTCTGCCAGGCGCGCTGTCCCGGTCCATTCGAATTCCATCTGCAAAGCAGGAGTCCAACGGCCGTCACTCGAACCTGTGATGACCAGATCATAGTCCAATGGTCCATGAGGTTCATAGCCTTTCAAGGAGCCAGTAATGTCTTCGGGAAGTTGTGACAGAAGGTCTTCTACCTGCACCCTAGACTGTGACCTCAGGTCCAGATGCCATTGCTCTTCACGATGCATTTGACCATGCAACTCTACCTCATTCTCACCAAGTCCGATCGAACTGGATTCGAAGTGAATCTGAGAACCATCGGATGACACGGTCAAATCGGCCTCTAATCGGATATCGTTGGAAGCCAGATAGGATGACTCTTGAATCAAAAGGGAAGTGTGACGGCCATCGATCTCTCCCGATATGGAATAGCTCTCTGATCCTGTATGGAGACTCAAGGCAGCATCCTCGATATCACTTGTGATCGACAGCTCGGATTGCCGATCGATGAAGGAGTACTTCAAGTCCTTCAAGTCGATGTTCTCGATCTGGAATTGCACTTCGTCCTCTGACTCCGAAGCGGTCCAGAAGATGTAATTGACCTCACCCGTCTCTGTAGTGAACATGTGGAGTTCTCCATTCTCCACCCCGATCGCATCTATACTGTAAGATCCGGTGGCCAGTTCCCATAGGTCGAATTGAAGAGATATAGTCTCTGCTTTCAAGAGATGTGTATCCGGGCGTATGGGGTCCATGATGACCACCTCGGTGAAGCGCACGGCAGCATTTGGAAAGTCGCTTATCAGGGAAAGTTCCAAATCCTGTACTTGGATCTCCGTATCCACCATAGAGTTGATACTGCTGCGAAGCTTCGCTGAGATCTCATCTTCAAAGACATAAGATAGTCCGATGAGCGCCCCGAACATTATGACCGAGAGCAGCAGCAAAACACCAACTATACGTTTAAGTCTCCTCAATGTGATGGAATCAATCAAGGAATATACCCTGTGGCTCAAGGCCGAATCATCGACTATGGTCCAGTATTCCCCAATGCACTGTTAGCACTGAGAACGATCCGCAGAGGAATTTTGGTCTATTCAGGCTTGGGAATGTCCAGTCCGAGCATGATCTCGTGGGTGCCGGAAGAGTAGTTCTGAATATCGGATGTAGTGAAATCATGTGAATACCCGATCAGGATCTGGTCATTGAGTCTGACTCCGACCATGGCTACAAAGGCATCTCCGTTCCGGTATCCGCCTCCTAACCAGACCTTATCCTTCCAGATTCCCCGCAGGGAGATGTCCAATTTGATTGGAGCTGGGCTCACATATTTAGCAAGGACATTGGGCTCTATGGTATAGTCCTCATTGATCTCATAGCGATACCCTCCCATCAAGAAGTAATGGGTGACCAGTGTGCTGCTGCCCGCCACGCTGCTGGCATAGATATCCAGATTGTTCTGTGCTATCTGCGGAACACTGAATCCCACATAGAAATCCTCGGCATTCAATATCACTCCGGCTTTTGCATCGACCACCCGTGTGGTCCCAAGGAGGTTCATCAAGGCTCCATCGCCATTATCGGCCAACTCGATCTTCTCACCATCAACCGAATATTCCAAGACCCCTACAGAGAATCCGATACCCAGTTTCATCTTGTCATTGAGTGGCAGGTGGTAAGAACCCCCGGCTTGGAACCCGATCCTACGGGTAGGTCCTACTATGTCAGTGAATAAATAGGCCCCGAATCCCAGTCCTTCATCGGCTACCGGTACGTTTATACTCAACGTGTAGGTACGCGGTGCATCGGTAATCCCCTCCCATTGGTAGCGGTTATTGGACCGTACTTCGATATTCTCACGAAGTCCAGCTATACCCGGATTGAGCGCATAGTCATTCATGAAGAATTGAGAATACTGCTGGATCTGTTGTGCTTCTGCACCGAGTAGCATCAACAGGAACGATATGGTCAATAGTCTACTCATCATCTGAAAATGGTTAGGGGCCCTGTGATAGGGTCCGGAAATTTGGGGTCGTTCAGTTCTATGATGTAATAGTATGTCCCCACAGGGAGCGGCTTATTCTCGTAGGTACCATTCCAAGGTGTGGGATAACCTTCTTCTGAGATGAATAACTGATCCCCCCATCTATTATACACGGATACCACCATGGCAGGGAATAATTCCCTATTTCCGATAAGCCATTCATCGTTGACCCCATCTCCGTTATCCGGTGTGAATCCAGAGAATACCTCCAGATTGGGATTGATGGTCATCTCGACCTCATCCAGTCCGATACATCCATTCGATCCGATAACGGACACGGTGAACACATCTGGGCCTTGCACATCATAGATCGGA
>JABDLZ010000142.1 GCA_013001705.1 Flavobacteriales bacterium | reverse complement strand
CGCGTATTATCCAGCAATTCATCATAGCTCTCATCCGTACGGATCCTATCCGTGGCCTCTGCTATGTACTGGGTATCAAAGACATTATTGACATTGACCCGTGCCTTGGCATCCAATCCTGCAAATTGGAAAGTCCAGGTCAACCCAGCATCCACAAGCCCATAATCTGGAAGTTGGAGTACCTGTATGCCAGCTTCTTCCACATCGTCCCTGTCATCTGGACTATAGCTCGCATAGAGATTATCAAAGTAGAAGCATTGAGCATCTACAGAAAGATCTCGGGTCAGATTGACCGAGGCATTCAGTCCGAAGGTAGTCTGTGCGGCATCTCCTACTTTGAGACCGTCTATGAAGTACTCTTGCTCTCCAATGACCTCATTGTTCTCATCAGAGATAACACCGCTTGGATTGTTGGTCCATTCCCAATTATTCAAGGAAGCGAAGCCGGTCACAGTCACATTACGCACTGGAAGGAATGTGAAATCCAATTCCAGACCGCTATGCAAGGCATTGACTCCGAGTAGATTCAAGAAGAGGATATCTTCAGTGACGGGATCCTCATAAGTCGATACATCGGTCTTATCTTCCCATTGGGTCCAATACCCGTTGAGGTTCATAGAGAAGTTCCTTCCACGATATCCGTAGCCGAGCTCGACTGATGTGATCTTCTCGTTGACTGCATCCTCATTGGCCGCATCGTTATCAAAGGTCGGGAAGAGTGCATCGAAATAGGGTGCTCTGGATATGTATCCACCATTCAAGAATACATTGTGGTTCTCGTTGAGATTATAATTCGCGCCTAGTTTCAAATTTCCTCCGGTGAAGGATAACCAATCGGTGGTATTGTCACTATCCGGCTCGGAAAAGAAGTCGATCCTACGCATTTGGGTGTTGTTGAACGCACCAGACACGAATGCCGAGAGTTGATCCTTACTGTATTCCAACTGACCGAAGAGTCCGTACCAGTTGATATTCTCATCATTGTTATAATCGATACGCTCATCGCGGTCTACATTCCCCCATAGACGCTCAGCATCGTTGGTCGGTTGCACGAGATTTCCCCATTCTCCTTCTTCTTGGATCCCATCTCCATCCAGATCGACCCAATCGAATTGATTGTTGATATTGTCGTCATCGAACCAATATTCAGCACCCATGAGATTGACGGTCTTCCTGTAGTGCGAACCGGTGTAGAATCGGACATCCAGACCTCCGGAGAGAGTCAATGTCTCGCTCAATTCCGTAGTCAAAGTCGACAATACACCATACCAGTTGTGCTGGTTCATAGATGCCCTTTTGATCAGTCCGTTCTGACCATTGGCCGCAATCTGTGCGGTTCCGGTCTCGCCTTCAGCTGTCTCATAATTCAGCGCGACCATGCTGGTGTCGTAGAGGCTATTTGCCTGACCAGAGTTATACAGGTACCATTGATCGTATTGATGGTGACCGTAGACATCCCGTGGCTGACGGAATTCACGGCCACGATAGGCTCCATCCTCTCTGACGAATCCTCCTAGATCACCGGTTCCTCCTCCTCTACCAACAGAACCATACACAGCCGTGACCAATGTGGTCCCTTCGTTCATCTGCCAGATGTGGTTCAGGTTGGCCTGAGGCTTATGGTAGAAATTCTCGCGAATCAGGAAATCCTCTCCTTGGAATTTGCCATAGTCATCATTCCAACGGATGCCGTAGACATCGCGCTGGTCTCCGATATTGTGTTGGAAGTCACGCTGTCCGTGGCGTTGAGGAGCCCCGAAAACCGTGAAGATCAATTGCTGGTCTTTACCGAGTTCCTTGGCCACCGAGCCGAAATAACTCCATGCATCGATATACGCTCCTTCGATATATCCATCGCCTGTTGTACGACTCCCTGTGAAGGTGAAGGCCCAGCCGTTATCAGTTCGACCGGTGGACAGTGTCATTCCGGTCTTCTTATATCCATCATTTCCGATGGAAGACCATACCGATCCACCTTTACGCTGATCCGTGGTCTTGGTGATGATGTTGATGGTCCCCCCAACAGAGGTGATCGCCAACCTCGATGCTCCCAGTCCACGCTGCACCTGCATCGTGCGGGTAACATCTCCCAGACCGGCCCAGTTGGACCAATATACCCGGTTGTCCTCCATACCACTTACAGAGATACCGTTGATGAGCAGTGCAAAATTCTCCTGACTGAATCCACGGATATTGATCCGAGCATCTCCGAATCCACCACCTTGTTTGGTCGTGTAGATGGAAGGCGTGGACTTCAGCAGTTCTGGGAATTCCTGATTACCAAGTCGCTCTTCGATCTGCTTTGCAGAGATGGTGGATACGGCAACAGGAGTCTTCCTATCCACAGCCACACTGGCTACGACTTGGATCTCTTTCAGTCCGATGGATGAAGATTCCATCTTCAATGTCCCTATGTCTGCAGCTGCACCGTCTTTGACCATCACTTTTTCAGTGATATCATCAAAGCTGACATAGGACACCTTGACGGTATGCTCACCAGCAGTCACATTCTTTATCTCGAAATTCCCTGAAAGATCGGTCAGGGCTCCTTTGGTCGAGTTATCCAGCCTTACTGTGGCTGAGATTATGGCTTCACCGGACTCTGCATCGATCACTTTTCCCACAATTGAGCCTTGTGAGAATGATAATGTAGAGATGGCCAGTGCAAGCACAGCTATCATTAAACGTTTCATCTGATTTGGAAATTAAGGTTATAGACAAATGTACCTAGCACCTTTAAATCCCTCCCAGATGATCGTTAGCCTTCAATTAAGAATTATACACCATGATCGGGGAAAACCTTGACTCTTAGTTAATTGAAATGCGTTGCATAGCATCAGCCTTCCAATGAGAAAAGGGCCCGAAGGCCCTTTCCGATAGGTTGAAATATGTTCAGCGATGATCAGCCTCCGAAATCATCGAAGCTCACATTCTCCTCTGGTACTCCCCAGTCATCACACATCTTGAGTACCGCTTGGTTCATCAGTGGTGGACCGCAGAAATAGAATTCTATCTCTTCGGGTTCATCGTGATGCTTGAGATATTGATCGATCACCGCTTGGTGTACGAATCCTACAAATCCATCGCCTTCCTCATCATGGATGTCCTTCTTCTCTACCCAATTATCCTCGGGCAGAGGCTCAGAAAGAACCAAGTAGAACTTGAAGTTGGAGAATTTCCTTTCCAAGGATCGGAAGTGCTCGATGTAGAACAACTCCCTCCGTGAACGACCACCGTACCAGTACGTCACCTTTCTTCCTGTCTCCAGGGTCTTGAAGAGGTGATAGAGGTGTGATCGCATAGGGGCCATCCCTGCACCACCACCGATGTATAGCATCTCTGATTCGGTCTCCTTGATGAAGAATTCTCCATAAGGTCCAGAGACCGTTACGGTATCTCCGGGTTTCTGAGCGAAGATGTAGGAGGATGCGATGCCTGGATTGACATTCATCCAGCTGTTCTTATTTCTGTCCCAAGGTGGTGTAGCCACACGTACGTTGAGCATGATGCGCTTCCCTTCTGCCGGATAGCTGGCCATGGAGTAGGCCCGCACGACTTCTTCATCGTTCTTCATCTTTAGATCCCACAGACCGAACTTGTCCCACTCAACTTTGAATTTATCCGGCTCGCCTGGATGGTCCTCTGGGTGGGCAGTGATGTCGATATCCTTATAATCGATCTCACAAGGTGGTATCTCGATCTGGATATATCCACCTGCTTTGTAGTCCATCTCTTCAGGCAGTTCTACAATGAACTCCTTGATGAAGGATGCCACGTTATAGTTGGAGACTACCTTGGCTTCCCACTTCTTGATGCCGAAGATCTCCTCATCGATCTCCACAGCCATGTCCTCTTTTACCTTGACCTGGCATCCGAGTCGATAATTCTGCGCTATCTCTTTGCGGCTGAAGTGAGGTTCCTCTGTAGGTAGGATGGATCCTCCACCCTCATGTACCTGACAGATACATTGGATACAGGTTCCTCCTCCTCCACATGCTGATGGAAGGAATATCCCATTGTTGCTCAGTGTGGTCAATAAGGTATCTCCTCCTTGCACCTCGATGGTCTTCTCATCGTTGATGGTCAACTTGACAGGTCCTGAGGGTGAGAGTTTGGCCTTGGCAAAGAGCAGCACGCTCACCAATAGAATGATGGCCAAGAGAAAAACGATTACGGCTATAATGACTGTAGATCCCATGATTTACTGTCCTCTCTATTTATTTAAAGTTCTATTCCCATGAATGCCATGAAGGCCATACCCATGAGTCCTGTAATGATGAATGTGATGCCTAGTCCCTTCAAAGGTGCAGGGATGTTGGAGTATTGGATCTTCTCTCTAATGGCAGCAATGGCCACGATGGCCAAGAACCAACCGACTCCCGATCCCAATCCGAATGCCGTGGCATCCCCGATGGTCGCATACTGACGTTCCTGCATGAACAGGGCTCCTCCGAGTATAGAGCAATTCACTGCGATCAGTGGTAGGAAGATTCCCAATGCACCATAGAGTGCAGGTGAGAATCGTTCTACGATCATTTCCACGAGCTGTACCATGGATGCGATCACGGCAATGAAAAGGATGAAGCTCAAAAAGCTCAAATCGATGCTTGCGTACTCGGCACCCAACCAAGTGAGCGCACCTTCTTTGAGCACGTAGTTCTCGAGTAGATAGTTGATCGGTACGGTGATTCCCAATACGAATATGACCGCTGCACCTAGACCAACGGCTGTCTTCACAGTCTTGGAAACGGCCAGATACGAACACATGCCTAAGAAGTAGGCGAAGATCATGTTCTCTACAAAGATGCCTTTGACGAAAATGTTTACTGCTTCCATGATGATCAGGCTTCTATAAGATTGGTATTACGCGAGCGCTGAATCCAGATAATGACCCCTACCGTGATTAGAGCCATCGGAGGTAGGATCATCAGGTTGTTGTTCATGTAGAATCCGCCATTGGACATCATCCAGCTCTCAGGAATGAATTTCCAACCCCAGATAGCTCCCGAACCGAACACTTCCCGAACCACTGCAACTGCGATCAAAATCCACGCGTATCCTAAGGCATTTCCCAAGGCATCGAGGATAGATGGCCACTGCTTGTTACCCATGGCGAAGGCCTCGAAACGCCCCATGATGATACAGTAGGTGATGATGAGCCCTACGAATACCGACAGTTTCTCACTGACATCAGGCACATAGGCCTTAAGTGTCAAGTCGACCAAGGTCACCAGCGTAGCGACCACGACCAACTGAACGATGATCCGGATACGACTGGGGATGAGATTCCGTATGGTAGAGATGATCCAGTTACCCGCGATCATCACAAAGAGTACGGATAGGCTCATGAATACGGCCTGCTTGACCTGTACGGTGATCGCCAGTGCAGAACAGATTCCCAGTACCTGAATGGTGATAGGGTTGTTCTCATTCAGCGGATCGGTTATCAGCCGCTTGTTCTTCGGAGAGAATAAGGGCTCAGAGGGAGCCTTTACCTCCTGTTTTTCTTCTACTGCAACCTCACTCATGATGCGCGTTGTTTTTTGAAGTAATTGTCATAGATGGCCAAGGTGCGATAGACCATCTCGGCCACACCGTTACTCGTAATGGTACCCCCAGTGATGCCGTCCACGGCATTCTTATCATCAGGAGATGATGTTCCTTTCACGACCGAGATCGAGACGAAATCCCCATCCTCATAGGTGCTTTCTCCTTCGAATTGCTCTTCAAAGAAATCCTCTTTGATCTCGGCTCCCAGACCAGGGGTCTCGGTCTTGTGGTCGAAGGTGGCCCCATAGACCGTCTTCATGTCCGATTCCATCGATACATATCCCCAGATAGGTCCCCACAGTCCAGTACCTACCATCGGTACCACGTAGTAGGTCTCTCCATCTTTCTCGGCTTTGAAGAGCGGGTAATTGACAGGCAACTCACTGACCTTCTCGATCAGTACGGGCTTATCGTTCTTATTGGCCTGAACGATCTTGGAGACCATTTGTTTGTATTCCTTTCTCACGTCCACGTTGAAAGGGTCTTCGGCATCAGCCGGGTCGACCGGCCCTGTAGCACTTCTGATCACTTCACCTTGGGCATTGACCAAGATGCGTTCAGTGACCATGGTATTGAATATCTCAGCGGCATTCTCCCGAGTGGATTCCACATCGATAGATCCCAGGATGTCCATCATCTTCTTGTCCGCCTCGTTCTTCTTGATATCGGGCTTGAGGCCCATCGATACCATAGCCAATGAAGCTCCGACCAGGATCACCATCACTGCTGCGAATCCGAACGTATACCCGTTTCCTTCTTTATTGATTGCCATGATTGAGATTTAGGCAGTTTGTAATTTGAGTCTTTTCTCGCGTCTCTTGATATTGGCCGCAATTACGTAGTGATCGATCATCGGGGCCATCACATTCATAAAGAGTATCGCTAGCATGATTCCTTCTGGATAGGCCGGATTGAACACCCGTATCATGATTCCAAAGAATCCTGCAAAGAATCCATAGATGTATTTCCCGGTCTGTGTCTGAGCAGCGGTCACAGGGTCAGTGGCCATGAATACCATACCGAACATGAAGCTACCGACCATCAACTGATGGAGAGGAGGAAGTTCCATGAATGCATTGGCTCCCCATAGATTGAAGAGGGATGCCATAACGAATCCTCCAACGAACATAGAGGCCATGATGCGCCAAGAAGCAATGCCCGTGATGAGCAGGAATGCAGCTCCTAAAAGAATGGCGATGACCGAGGTCTCTCCTACCGACCCAGGGATCATTCCTATAACCGACTTAGACAAGGAGTATATTCCACCATCCGCAAACATTTCCATCTTGCTGGTGGCCAATTCACCGGTCTTGTCCTGACCTACAGTGAGGGCGAGTTCTCCCAGAGCAGTGGCTCCTGTATACCCATCCACTCCTCCTGCCTCCGGTATCCATATCTCACCCGAGATCTTGGTGGGGTAAGCAAAGAAGATGAAAGCCCGAGCAGTGAGCGCTACATTGAGGATGTTCATCCCTGTACCCCCGAAGATCTCTTTCCCGATGAGTACCGCAAAGATGGTGGCCACAGCCAGCATCCAGAGAGGTACATCGGCCGGCATGGTCAAAGGGATGAGCATTCCGGATACCAGGAATCCCTCCTGTACCGGGTGATTGTTCTTGACGGCAAGGAAGAATTCCACTCCCAGTCCGGCAGCATACGAGACCACCACGAGCGGCAATACCTTTTGCATACCATAGAGCATATTGGGCCAGAACTCACTCGGCAGCCCATTGGACAGGTGATGGAAATGTCCCACATTCCACATACCGAAGAGCAGGCAAGGTACCAGCGACACGATGACGAAGAACATGGTACGCTTCAGATCGATGGCGTCACGGATATGTGAGCCATGCGATGTCGTATGG
>JABDLZ010000141.1 GCA_013001705.1 Flavobacteriales bacterium | reverse complement strand
CGCACTGGCTCTGACGGCCAAGTAGAGTCACCATCGCTTGCGGATCATCCATCGCTTGGGGTAATGGTTCTTCATCTTTCCGGCCGCAACCTTCATCCACCCGAGGATTGCCTTGTTGAATCTGACGATATACCAGCCATCCGATATCTCGTTATTCAGTTGAAAGGTCTCTCTACGCAGATAGGCCAGTGCTTGATGTAGGTCGAATTCCACGTGCTCCGGGTTCGTGAGCAGGCCTGAACGGGCGAGAAAAGTAGAAGGAATGAAATGCCCACCTTTCTCCTCTCCGAGAAAATGGCCTTGTGGTGACTCCCCTTTGAGATGGGAGAGTTCTTCGAGAGCATTTTGGAATCGTGTATTCATGAGATAGAATTCCGTATCCCGCTTCTCTATTATATATCCGTCCGGGATGTCGATCGGCCACGGGATGCTCCCTGAAGGCTTCAAGGAAGCCGTATTGCGCTCGGATCCTCCCGGTCTGCGCATCACCATGAAGAACAGGCCCTCGCCCCTCACCCGATGCGGGTAGGCCTGATAGGCATTGCCCTGGTCACCGATGGCGCTGAATCCCCAAGCCAGCGGTAAAGGGATTTGGACGGGCTCTAGTCCCAAATCCAAGCACTTCTGTATCTGCTCGATGTTCTCCTGCGGGGCGTAAGTGCAGGTGGAGTAGATGAGGTATCCACCGGGCCTGAGCGTAGATGAGATATCCTCGAGGATAGATCCTTGTCTGGCAGCGCAGAACTGCACATTCTCTTCTGACCAGTGCTCTGCCGCAACACTCCCTTTGCGGAACATGCCCTCTCCACTGCAGGGGGCGTCCACCAATACTAGGTCGAACATCTCGCTCACCTCTCGCCATTCGGAGGGGTGGATGGATGTGGTCATGAAATTCGGATACCCCGACTTGATGAGGTTCTCATCCAGGATCTTTCTCCTGCTCTTGATGATCTCGTTGGATATGAGCAGTGCCTTTGATGAGATGGCCTGTAGGATATTGCGGGACTTTCCTCCTGGTGCAGCACATAGGTCGAGACACAGACTCTCAGGAGGTAATGCCAAGCGGTCGACCAGGTGCTGTACGATCATCGAACTGGCCTCTTGCGGATAGTAGTGTCCAGCGTGGAGCAGGGGGTCTTTGATGTACTCAGGTCGGTCTTCCAAGTAGAGCCCCTCTGGATTCCAAGGTACCGGGTCTCCGGTATAGTCGAGTTGGGAAGTAGGATGTTTGAGAATGGAAGTGCTAGGTGGATGCTCCAGAGAGGCGAGGAATTCTTCAGCTTCAGGGCCCAGTTGCTCCTCTATACGCTGGATGAATGCCTCAGGAAGCACCGGGCTCAGTTGCTGAGTATGCGGAATTCAGTCCTCCGATTGATGGCGTGCTCTTGTTCCGTGCAGTTCACACCATCTATGCAGCTATTGACGGGTTCATCTTCACCGCGTCCTATGGCTACGATCCTCTTGGGGTCTATACCGTGCCCCACAATGAATGCCCAAGCTTCTCGGGCGCGCTTGGAGGAGAGTTCTTCATTATACCGAGCGCCACCCCGACTGTCGGTATGTGAGCTCAACTCGATCTTGAGATCCTCATTATTCTTGAGGATGTCTATCAATTTTTCCAGCTCGACCTTGGCCGAATCCTTTAGCTGATAGCTATTCAGGTCATAGAATATGTTGGGGATGTTGATCGCTTGGTCTGCGGCAATGGTCACTAGCTCCATATCCTCATTGTAGAGGGAGATCATCTGGCCTTCATCGAATGGACGGTCATAGTAGTATCTACCGTTCTCATCCTGGTCCAGAATCTTGACGATCATGTCATTCTCATCCAAGATGGCCATCTTCAAGGGTTGTCCCCCTGCATCGGCAAAGAACCAATAGCGGTCCTCAGGCACCACATCATTGAATTGGAAGTAACCGAAATCTGTCGATCGGGTGTCTTTCTTGATGATTCCTCGTTCGGTGATGAGATTGATCTCGATGTTCTCATCCATATCACCTGGGCTGGAACGGAATAGTTGCCCTTTCATGGTGAAGGCAAAGAGGGTGTTATCCTCCACATCTATATAGTCGATGTAATAATCGTCCAAGGCCAGCAATTCGAAGGTGAAATTGCCTTCGGCATCAGCTACAAGTTTCTGCGATTTATTCCCCTTGGAATCCGTCAGGAATACAGCCGCTTTCTTCACGGATTCATCGTCCTCTACGGCTTTGATGTTGAATTCTCCCCCCTCTGGGTCCCGGTTGAAATAGAAGACCCCATACATGTCGGTATAGGCCTGCTCGAGAATGTTCCCCTCCTTATCGGTCAAGACCATCTTGACATTCTTACGAGGTATACCCTCTATCTCCAGAATACCTGAAATGAGGCGCATATCGGGCTTCACTTTCTTCTTCTGGTACATGAAGATGTCATCTCCACCGGCACTTCCAGGCCTATTGGACGAGAAATATCCGGAAGATTCTCCAGTGCGCAAGTAGCCGAAGTCATCGAATGGGGAATTGATAGGCGCATAAAGATTCCGTAGATCCTCCCGATGCATGTCATCGGTCACTACGAAGATGTCCAGTCCACCATAGCCGGGATGCCCGTTGGATGAGAAGTATAGTTGACCATCGATCAAGCGCGGGAACACTTCATTGCCCGCTGTATTGACTACTTCACCCAGATTTATGGGGCTGCTCCATCCTGAGATGGTCTTGACGCTGTAGTAAAGGTCCATTCCACCGTATCCACCTGGGAGATCAGAGGAGAATATGATGCGGTTTCCGTCTGGGCTGAATGTGGGGTGAGCCATATTATACTCTCCGTCAAAGAGTGGGACCACCTCTGCCGTGGAGAGACTCGGGTCACTGGCATCTGTGCTGAGTATCTGCAGCAGATTGTTTCCCGGGCTCAGTTCTTCTGAGAAAGTGAAATAGAATTTGTCTTTGGAAAAGGCAAAGGGTCCGATATTGAATTTCCCTTTGAATCTTCCCCCACTGAAGGGTCGGTGGTCAGAGGTATCTCCATCCGCTTCCCATAGCGATGTGTATTCTTTTTTTCCTCGGTCGTAGAGCTCCTGGGCGACATCATCCTTGGATTGAGAAGAGCAGAAGATGCGCTTCCCATTGTGGATATAGAGAGAGAATTCGTTCTTGGGTGTGTTGAAGCCGTTCAGCGGGCTGACATCATACTCCGATTCCCTGTTCTGCCATTCTTTGAGAACGGCTGCCTGTTGAGCCAGTAAGTAGAGCTCATCGGTCTTATAGCTGGGGTCCACGATCTCATCGAGCAGATAATAGGCTGCCGCATAATCCCCTTCATAGATCAGGGCTTCGCACAAGGCCAGGATGATCTCGGGTTCAGCGGGTCTATCCAGATAGGACCGTTGGGCCAGTTCCAGCGCATCAGGCACAAGTCCGATACGCAACATGCTCTTGGTCAAGATGCGCACATCTGCAGGCTCGAGACCTTGCTTGAAGTCCCGTGTATAGTGCTCGATGACTGCGCTGAATTTCTTCTGCCGGAACAGTTCTTTGGCCTTCTTCTGCTGGCCCATAGAGGTGAGGCACAGCATGAGGCACATGACTGCAACGGTCAGTGATCGGAGACCCTGCACATTCTTCTTAAAACTCTTCATGTTCGGTTCGATGGTCTTCGATACTATGGAGGATAGAAGCACATCTCTCGCACTTTGTACGTGGATTTTTCACTTTACGTTACCGAAAGTACGTGCTGGTCGGTCTGAAGAGCCCCAGGATCCCGAGTGCTTTACACAAGTTGCTGTTCATTTTACCTAGGTCCGGTGCCGATCCACTTCTGACCACAACTCTGTTCCCTTGAAGAGATGATCCAGCAAGTGCTGACTGAGCACTGGGGTGGTCATCAAGGCTCTTGAACCGAATCCATTGAACAACACGATGCGCTTATCCACATCACTTCTCCCTATCAAAGGTCTGCGGTCCTTGGTGGCCGGTCTCACCCCGGCCCATTCTTCGGAAATCTCATAGCTACAATCCACAAAGGACCGTAGCATGCCTTCCAGTTTTTCTACTTCTGATTTCTCCACCCCTCGGTCCAGACCTGTCCAGCTGTATGTGCTTCCGATGCGATAGCGATCCTCACCTAAGGGAATGATGAAACAAGGACCCTTGATGATATGACCGAGCTTGAGCTCTGGACTGTATATTTCAATCGTGTGCCCTTTGGCCGGTGAGAAAGGCAAGGCTCCGAAGTGGGTTTTGTGATGCTGTTCAGCCAGTCCTCTCGCCAAGACCACAGCGGAAGCTGACTCTGCAAGGTCCTCGATACCTTGCTCGTCCACTGTTTCTCGATGATAGGCTCCTTGATCTTCGAAGTGCCTTCTTGAAAGGCTCATGAACTCATCCGTTCGTACAAAGCCCGCTTGGGTCACTTCTTGAAATCCAAAAGGGGCATCCAAACGCCCAGAAACTCCCAAGTCCTTGGCCTGCCTTCCCAGAAATGGTGCGAATCCCATATTCTCTTGCAGGCCCTGCCAATCATTGACTTCTTCCATAGAGGTCATTCTTCGCCAAATACCCGAAGGGTAGAAGAATCTCTGCCCGATGATCCCTTCTATTCGATGATAGAATCCTGCAAGAGGTTCGAAGCATTCTTTGGCTTTCCAAGCAAGTCTCCTACGCTTGAGGATCATGGGATTGAAAAGTCCGGCTGCGGCCTTGGATGATGCGCTCATATGCCCATCATCGAAGATGCGGAAGGGAATATCATTCAAATAACAGGACCAGGCCAGATTGGTTCCCGCGATGCCCTGACCTATGATGCATATCGGGCCTTGGTCAGCCGTCATTCAGGATTATCGAGTTTGAGGCTATCATCCAGCTCTTTCTCATACATCTCCAGTTCTGCATCCTCGTTGGGAATGGGGTCAGGAATCGATAGTTCCCTACCCCTGCGGATGAGCGCAGAGGTCATGATCAAACTCGTGGCCATGATGGTGAAGAGGAGTATGCCCGCATCAAAATCCTCATTGAGGAATTCTCCCGGGATACTGAAGAATAGCAGTACGGTGATCAATCCTCTCGGTGTGATATAGAGCAAGGGGTCGATAGAGTCGTTCTTGAACAACTTGAGCATGACATAGCGCAGTAGATAGGTCACTAGGATGACTGCTACACTGACCAGCAACACCTTGATACTCAGCAGTCCGGTAAGACTTACTGTCAATCCGAAGATGATGAAGAAGAAGGTGCGCAGTACGAAGGCACTTTCCAGCGTGATGATATGGAAATCGCGCAGCAGGGGTTTCAGGTTCTCTGTGCGGATATATCCTGCAAGTCTACCTCTGAAAAAGAGCTCTGGATTGTTGAGCATCAATCCGAATACAAGAATGAGTACCAGACTGGAGAAATGGAACAATTTACCGATGGCATAGAGAAACATGAGTATCGCTATCACCAGGAATAGCTTGACATGACTGGTCATCTTGTGAAAGAGCCAGACCAGGACCCCGCTGATCACCACCGAGAGGATGATGGTCAGAATGATGCTCGATGTAACTCCCCAAGTCACCTCAGCTGCTGATCCACCGTCTGAATTGCCCAGAAAGAAGTAGAAGGCCATGATACCCAGTATATCGGAAAAGGTGCTCTCATAGATCATGAACTCCTTGCGCTCCGGCAATAGATTGGTCACACTCGGGATGACAATGGCCGATGACATGATGGAAAGCGGCATGGCATAGAGAAATGCTTGGAAGGTGTCCAAGAACAAGAAGTATTGCAGAATAAGGGCTACCGCAGTGGTGGTAAATGCCAGTGAGAGCAGCGCTATGACGAATGAACGCCAGATGACGGGCCATCGGTCACGGGTCAGTTTCAGATCGAGGGCCGCTTCCAGCACGATGAGTATCAATCCCATGGTGCCGATCACCGGCAGGACCTCGAATCTATAGATGAAGTCCAATTTATCCCCATAGCCGAAGAAGTCCAGAATGGCCTTCATCAGGATACCCATCCCTAGTAGTAGAACTACGCTGGGAATATTCGTGCGATCCGAGATCACATTGAAGAAATGGGAAAGGATGATGATGAGCGAAAGCCCAATAACGATGTAATAATCCATGGCTCAGTAGTCTGATGAATCCACCTGACGTAAGGTTTGTTCAGGTTCAGGTAAAGGGCTTGGGCTTTGATTCTGCTTCCAAATATGGGCAATGCAGTCTTTCGCCAGCTCCTTGATGATGGTTTTTGTGAGGTGCGTATACTCCAGGTCCTGGGCATCCAGGGTCTTGGTGGTCTTCCCACCGTACTCGGCATTGCCCTTGTGATCCATCACTTCGTAGTGTACAGAGATGAGATAGGGTAGGTCATCGGCCTCTTCTGTATTCCTTCTCATCTCGATCTGGGTCACTACCAACAAGTGTTCGAATGCATACAAGTCTTGGAGGTAGTCGACCGCTCCCGGATTTGCAAACTCGACCGACATGTACCGGTCATGATCCACCTCCATACGCTTGAGTTGACCATTCTCCTTGGTAGCATATGCCCCATAGACTCTTTTGTCCTTCTTTTTGGGGAGGGGTATCTTGAACTTCTTGACGTCTTCTTCTTCTGTCTCATGCTTCACGTACCGATGGTCGATCGCATTGTAGAGATAGTCCAGTAGGTCTATCTCTGTGTCCGGTATATCACTGATCAGCAGGTCCAGAGCTTCTAAACTATCACTGAGCAAGCGGGTCATTTCCATGGAAAACCGCTGCCGAAGTTTCTCGCGCATTTCTATGGCCGTCATGCCCTCAGGTGTGATCATGCGGTCCACTTCTGAGATGATGTAGTGCGGATGTACGGGTACCACAAGCATTTCGGTAGTGCCCTGTTTCTCAGTTTGGGTTTCCCAATTACGACTTTGAATGGTGTAATCCTGTGCGACTATCCACAAGGGCAGGAGCAGAACCGTGATCGTTAGAAATCTCATGCTGCTGAAAGTAGGGTCTGTAGGTGCTGGTCGGCAGCTTTTTGCACCTACTTATGCCTTTGATAATGTGGAAATCGATCAGCCCTTGAGCCAATGATAGATGTCGTTACCGTTGGCATAGATCAACAAAGCGATCAACAAGAAGAATCCAATCATCTGAGCGTACTCCAGAATCTTCTGGTTCGGCTCTCTGCCGGTGGCCATCTCATAGAGCAGGAACATGACATGACCTCCATCTAATACAGGTATGGGCAATAGGTTCATGAATGCCAGGATAAGTGAGATCAAGGCCGTTATCTCCCAGAAATGGACCCAATCCCACTCTGCAGAGAACAGCCCACCTATGGCCATGAATCCACCCATGCCTTTGTAGGCCCCGGTCTCCGGATTGAGAATGAGTTTGAATTGTCTGACATAACTGCCCAACTTGTCCATGGTCTTTCTCCAACCAGCGGGCCATGATTCTGCAAATGAATATTCTTCAGTGACGAATTCATACTGCCCGGTGCGCTCCAATTCATCGAAACTCATGATCAATGGGCGCACTCCGATCATCCCGTCTTCGTTGACCTTTACCTGAGCCCCGATACGCTTGCCATCTCTGCGTATATCCAATTCGATCAATGCTCCGGCCATTTCTTTGAGCATGTCTTGGGCCTGGTCATAATACTTGACCGGACGACCGGCAAGCGCCAAGATCTCATCTTTAGGTTGAATGACTCCCGCATTGTGGGATGTATCCGGTACTGAATTGATGATGAAGGGCACACGCGGGTAAAAGAATGGGCCTGTCCTGCGTTCTGAAAGGGTCCCTACCACAGATTCAGGAACGGTAAGTGCTACCTGTTGTCCATCGCGGAGCACCATGACCTCGCCTCCATAGATGATCTCTTCGGTAAGTGAGGTGAACAGAGGGACTTCTTCTCCTCTGACGCTGAGTATCTTATCTCCATTTCTGAAGCCGATCTCTTCAGCGATCTCGCTCATCACCCACACTCCGTCTTTCAGATTATCATTGGGGAGGGTGCGCTCCCCCAAAGCCCACATCATCATCGCATAGATGAAGAATCCGAGTATCAGATTGACCGTGACTCCGCCCAGCATGATGATCAGTCGTTGCCATGCTGGTTTGGCCCTGAATTCCCAAGGTTGAGCTGGACCTTTCATCTGCTCGGTATCCATGCTCTCATCGATCATACCGGCAATCTTCACGTAGCCTCCTAAGGGTATCCAGCCTATTCCCCACTCGGTATCACCTATCTTTTTCTTGACCAAGGACCATTTGTAATCGAAGAAGAGGTAGAATTTCTCCACACGCGTACCGAACAGTCGGGCAGGAATGAAGTGTCCGAACTCATGCAGTACGATGAGTAAACTCAGACTCAATAGGAATTGTGTGGCTTGTATCAGTACTTCCATAATGCTTGAAGAAAACGGGGGCAAAGGTAGGTCAATGCATTCATCTATTTCCGTTTGCTCTGTTGCTTGATCAGTTCCCGAAGGTTCTCTCGGTCACTATCTTCTTGCAGACTGAGGTGTCTACCCTTGCCGGTCTCTGCCAATTCCTGCATCTTCTCATCCACCCATCGACTGGCCCGTATGGATAGAACAGACAAGCGCATACCTCTATTCGCCTTCTTACTGACGAGTTTTCTGACCTTATCACTTCCATGATCGAATGCTCCATCGGTGGCGATGTACACTTGGTTATTCCCCTGCTCGATATAATGCCTTTTAAGGATGGTATAGGCCTGTTTGAGACCGGCCTCACCGGCTGTTTTCCCCTCGGCCTGGAGTCCTGCGATGATCGCCTCTATCTCCTGACTGTCCTTCACTGCTTGACCAGATAGAACGACATCGGTGGTGGTGGCGTAGGTCACTATGGAAATGATATCCTGCGGTCTGAGCATGTGTGCGAGCTCGATCATACTGGATTTCAGCAGTTCTATCCGGTCCTGTTTCCGCATGGAGGTGGAGATGTCTACCAAGAAGACCACATTATTGGGTCTGTACTCGGTCAAGGAGAACTCGGGGTGCTGCTCGACCATCGCCTCTTCCTCGGTCTCTGAGAGTTCTTCTTTGACCGTTTCCTCCTCGGGAGCTTTCGGTTCCTTCTCTTCTTCCTTTTCAGTATCCAACGCTCCTGGTCTTCTCACCA
The DNA here is from genome assembly GCA_013001705.1 of Flavobacteriales bacterium. Taxonomy (NCBI): domain Bacteria; kingdom Pseudomonadati; phylum Bacteroidota; class Flavobacteriia; order Flavobacteriales; species Flavobacteriales bacterium. The sequence goes on along the minus strand of JABDLZ010000141.1, from coordinate 7,882 downwards.
CCACACTCCCCATTTCTCCCGACATCAACTCGAGGATGAAATCCTTATTCCTACGATTTATATAGGACTCCATGGTGTATTTGGCGTATCCAGCTCTGCTGGCCTGGATGTCATAGAAATCTATGGGCAAGGTCGACTCCCAGATTCCCGAGGCATCGGTCATCCCTATGATCTGATGTCCTGCTCTACCTGAAAGGACGATCTCAGCCTTTTTCAATGGCTTTCCGGTATCTCTATCGATGACTTTGAAGTAAGCCGACCAATCCGACCCGGCTCCAGGGTCTGTTCGGTCGAAATCCGGGCATGGGAGATTATCTGCCGCATCGACATATTTCACCTCGGCCCGTATGGGGATCCGTACCGTTTCTTTCCCGAAGAAAATGGTCAGTTCATCCCGCACATTTCCTGTTCTCACTGGGTTTAGCTTGATCCTTACGGTCATGCTATCGCGTGGTGGAATCTCGCGTTTATCTGTACGTATGTCGAAGATGCTGCTCTTGGTCTGTACTCTGAGTAAGGAGACCTGTTGGGAGTTCTCATTCACCAGAACAAACTCATGCAGCCTGTCACTACCTCGGTCGACCTCACCGAAATCCAGCTTTTCGAGCGAAGGGGTGATCTGTCCTTGTGCATGTGACACGGACAGCACAAGTATCAAAAATAGATTCAGGAATCTCTGACCCATGTTCCAAAGAACTCAAAAACAGGGCCAATGGTATATCTCAGACCGTGATTGCGATGGCTTGATAAAAGGCCTCGGTATCGGAAGTATCTTCTGTGTCAGCCGAATTCTCTTCTCCAGCATCCATTTCTGCTTCTATTCTGGACCAGAGGTCTCGCGGGCTTTCCATCTGATGCCCTCTTAGTTTGTTCCTCAGTGCATTATCCATTGCATCGTCCAAATTATCCATGTTGCATTCACTATTGCTATTCACCCTCTATAGATTCCCTATGCTGCTCTGATGCTTCCTCATGATTTCGCACAAAAGTCACTGATTTCCAGACTGTTTAATTATTCTGTGATTTCATTGAACAAATATGCAGCGTTTAATACTTCTGTTCAATCTAGAGGGGGTAATACAAATTCAAAAACCATGAAAAAATTTTCACTCATTTTAGTTGCGATGCTCTTCTTGGGCAGTATTTCAGCCCAGACCGCACGGGTCAATATCCTCCACAACTCTCCAGATGACGCGGCCACTGTTGTGGACGTATATGTTAACGGAGAGATCGCGGTACCTGATTTCGAATTTCGTACCGCAACGGGTTTCTTGGACCTACCGGCCGGGACGCCAATTGAGATCGACATCGCACCCGGAACGAGTGCGGATGTTTCTGAATCCGTATATAATGTCTCCTTGACTTTAGAGGCGGACGAGACCTACCTGGTGGTAGCAGATGGTATCACAGGTCTCAGTAGCACCACTTACACTCCGGCTCCTGCTTTTGGTCTGCAGGTGTTTCCTATGGCCCGCGAAGCGGCTTCCATGATGGGCAATACCGATGTGCTCGTACACCACGGTTCTACCGATGCTCCTACGGTAGATGTAGTTGAAGTAGGTGTGGGTGCTGGGACCATTGTTGACAATGCTTCCTACCCGGGTTTCGTACCCTACTTGGAATTGCCTACTGCGGATTACGTACTTGCCGTACAGGATGAGAATCAGACGGTGACCGTGGCGACATACGGAGCTCCTCTGTCCACCTTGGGTCTAGATGATGCTGCCATCACTGTGGTCGCTAGCGGATTCCTTGACCCATCTCAGAACGGTGACGGTCCAGCATTCGGACTCTTTGCTGTTACTGCAGGAGGAGGTGCTTTCCTTGCACTTCCGCTCATTCCGGCCAATGATGACCCATGTAACGCGATCAGTCTTCCTACTGATGGCACTACGGGCGTCTATTCTAATGTGAATGCGACCGTTCCCGCTGGTGAAGAGGTCATCGCTCCTCCAGCAGGAACAGACGGTACATCATCATGCGTTTCCCAAGATGGATGGTGCGGGGGAGACCTTGCCATTCAGAATTCGGTATGGTTCTCATTTGAGGCCACGAGTAGCGGGGTGAACATCAGCACCTGTAGCGATAACAATACCATTGACACCCAAGTAGCACTTTACTCTGCCACCGATTGCACAGATTATAGCACCTTGACCTTATTGGGTGCTAATGATGACGTGACCGATGGCTGTGCTGCTGGTACTTCTATCTACGCCTCGGATCTGACCTACTGTGGTCTCACTGTAGGACAGACATACTGGATCCTGGTCGATTCCTATGCGGGTGAACAAGGTGATTTCGAAATCTCTGTCTCAGAGACTTCTTGCCCTGCGCGAGCACAGGTCATTCACAATTCCGCTGAGGATATTGCAGCTTCAGTCGATGTATATATCGATGGTGTTCTCGCCATTCCTGGCTTTGAATTCCGCACGGCCACTCCATTCATCGACCTTCCGGGAGGAGTTGAGATCAATATCGATATCGCCCCAGGAGGGAGTTCTGATGTATCAGAATCCATCTACAACCTCCCGGCTACTCTTGAAGAAGGTGCCACCTATATCATAGTAGCTGACGGAATCACCGGATTGAGCACAGGTACCTATACCCCTGCTCCAGCCTTTGGACTGCAGATATATGACATGGGTCGTGAAGCAGCTTCTTCAGCTTCCAATACCGATGTCCTTGTACATCACGGGTCCACTGATGCCCCGATAGTCGATGTTGCAGAAGTAGGAGTAGGCGCTGGAGTGATTGTGGATGATGTCGCTTATACAGAGTTCCAAGGCTACTTGGAGCTGGCAACTGCCGACTATCAACTGGCGGTGCAGACCTCTGATAACGCGACAACCGTTGCCACGTATGACGCCCCATTGTCCACGTTGGCATTGGATGGAGCAGCCATCACAGTGGTGGCTTCTGGATTCTTGGATCCCGGTGTCAATAATGACGGTCCAGCATTCGGACTTTGGGTCGCCCCTGCCACTGGTGGAGAGATGATTCCTCTCCCATTGGTCACAAGTGTCGATGACTTCGAGCCGATTGCTTTCAACATGTTCCCTAATCCTGCTCAGGATGAACTATTCATCGGTTCATCAGAACAGATCGAGAGCATCGCTATCTATGATACGCAAGGAAGGTTGGTCGTCAGCGAGGCCAATAATATCCAACGCATCGATATCTCTGACCTTTCAGAGGGCATCTATACAGTTGCCGTATCGATCGGTGAGCGTATCAGCACAGAGCGCTTGGTAAAACTTTGAGTCGAGTATATAAGGTTGGGAACCCGGTGTCTTCAAGGCACCGGGTTTCCTTTTATAAAGGCTCGCCTTCGCTATTCATAATCAATTGTTGAAGCTTTTGTGATTAAAGCTGAAATGCCGTTGGTCGGTGCAAGTACTTTGGAACCAAGGTTATAAATCCTTTTCCCATGAAAACACCACTACTACAACTACTATTGATACTATCCATGTCTGCCTTTGGACAATCGCAGATCGGTGAGGCTATCTTAGGCGAGAATGAAAGCGATTTCTTTGGTTCGGCCATTTCCATATCCAATGATGGAAATCGCTTAGCCGTAGGCGCACGACTCAATGACGGCAATGGAGAAGATGCGGGCCATGTCCGAATCTTTGAACGGACTGCTGATGGATGGGTACAGATTGGTGCCGATCTCGATGGAGAGGCTCCAGATGATGAATCGGGCTCAGCGGTCGCCCTGTCCGGCAATGGAAATCGTGTCGCCATAGGCGCCATTCAGAACACCGCCAATGGGCCGGCTTCCGGTCATGTTCGGGTCTATGAATACGATGGAGCTGACTGGGTGCAACTCGGAAGCGACATCAATGGACCCATGAACAGTCTCTTCGGATTCTCCGTAGATCTTTCAGGTTATGGAGGAAATCTGGTGGTGGGTGCTACAGGGGCTTCGGTCAATGGTTCCAATTCAGGACAAATTCGAGCCTATCAGTTCATCGATGGGAACTGGTACATGATGGGCTCTCCCATCAATGGTCAGATGGAAGGAGACCTTTTCGGCACTTCTGTCTCCATATCATCCAATGGTCAGCGTATCGCAGCTGGAGCACGATTGAACGATAGCAATGGCGATGCCGCAGGTCATGTTCAGGTCTACGATTTTACCGGAGATGAATGGGTGCCTTGTGGGGCACATATAAACGGAGAAGCTGCTGGTGATCACAGCGGAGGTGCTGTCTCCCTGTCCGGGGACGGAAATCGACTGGCTATAGGAAGTCGCTTGAACCAAGGAGCGGGCGCGGCCAGTGGGCAAACGCGCATCTTCGAGTATGTGGAAGGGAGCTGGACGCAGCTGGGTCAATCCCTCCATGGAGAGTCCTCGGGCGACATTTTCGGAACTGCCGTGGCCTTGGATCATGACGGATCACGTGTAGCTATCGGTGCCAAATCAAACGATGGTAATGGAAACAATTCGGGTCAGGCCAGGGTGTATCAATACAATTGGGGCACCTGGATGCAGGTGGGAGAAGATATCGATGGTGTCTCGAGCCAAGACCAATTCGGAGAGTCGGTCGATCTATCCTATTATGGGGATGAACTGGCGGTAGGAGCTCCATTCAATGACGTGAACGGGACCAATTCAGGCCATGTGCGCGTGTTCGAAGTAGGTACGTATACCGGTCTGCCCGACCTCCCACAAGAAGAGCCCATACGGGTAAGCTACAACTCGTCTGATGGGATCTATACGATCACACTGGACCAGGTATATGAATCCGCTCAGGTGCGGCTTTTCGATATCACCGGATCCATCGTACGACAGGAACGTATCGGAACCACCGCGCGATTTGAATATGTGGTGGACCTTCCATCTGGACTGTATTTCCTCCAGATCGCGAATAATGAAGACATCAAAGGGACAATAAAGCTACTTAAGGAGTGAACGTAGGTCAGCACGAACAGTGACGAAGTGATGAACAGCCCCTCTTAACGGTGGGGCTGTTCTGTTTTCCCCCCTCTAAAGAACGAACAGGTACCGGAGCTAAGGGTCTGCTGGGTAGTACTTTCGACTGCGCTCAGGACAGGCTTCTCCTCCGCCACGGACCCCTGTCTCGAAAAAAAAAGACAGACCTCGTATGGAAGCCTGTCTTTGTATGTTAAGTGGAGCATAGCGGAGTCGAACCGCTGACCTCCACACTGCCAGTGTGGCGCTCTAGCCAGCTGAGCTAATGCCCCATCTTATTTCGGGGCATTTGCGAGGCGCCTGTGCTGAGCGACAGTCGAAGTAAGCTAATGCCCCATGTGAAATTTGGGAGCGCTAAAGTAAGCATATTCGAAATTCGAGAAACAAGGTTTTCAAGGCTTGTGTTTTCAAAGCTTGCCGATAAGATACTTCACCCTCCTATCCAAGCTGCATTACATTCGTAGGGCTAAGAAAACTACTATGCGATCCTATCTAACCCTTCTGGCCCTCACGGCCACCCTTCTCCACATCCAAGGGCAAGTTGTCCTGAATGAAGTAATTTACTCTCCACAGCAGACGGTCGAATTGAAGAATGTCGGTTCTACGACCATCGAAGTGGGTACACTCTGGCTTTGCTCCTTTCCTACCTATACCCAGATACAGAATATGACGGTAGTATCAGGAACTACGACCATGGCCCCAGGGGACATACTCGTAGTCTCAGGCCACGGCTATGCTCCTGCTGATGATGAATTGGGGCTGTACACTGCAAATTCATTCGGTAACTCGGCCAATATCATCGACTATGTTGAATGGGGAAGTACCGGACATGCGCGCTCATCTGTGGCGGTGGCTGCCGGTATCTGGACCACTGGAGACTTTGTCGATAATGTAGGAGGTGCAGCCAGCCTGGAATATGATGGTGAGGGAGATGCCTCATCCGATTGGGCTGTCAGTGTCGTCTCTACAGAAGGGCAAGAGAACTCCAATGTCGATGTCCCCTGCGATGCTTCTGCCTTTGCGGTGGGAAGTCAGACCATCTGTCCCGGAGATACCGCGGTGTTCCAAGTCGTGCTTACCGGAATTGCCCCATGGACCTTTACCTACTCTCGAGACGGGGTCATAGAAGAACCCGTGAACACCTCCCTTTCACCTCACCCATGGGAACTGACTTTGGAGGGGACCTACAATCTCGTCTCGGTAACGGACGCGACCTGCGAGGGAACCGCTCAAGGAACCGTTCAAGTCAATCATCACGAAATCCCGACTGCTACTTTGATTGGACCGGATACCTTCTGTTCGACCGATACTGTTCCCACCATCGAAGTTGATTTGACCGGTACCGGCCCATGGACTTTCGACTATGAGCTGGACGGTGTACAACAGGGCACACTGGAATTCGACTCTTCTCCAGGAGCCATTCCGGTCAGTGGGGCGGGTGTTTATACTCCTACAGACGTAAGTGACGCCAACTGTGAGGGTGAGGTAAGTGGATCGATAGAGGCGACTATCATTGAAGTGGATGGTGGAGAACTGAGTGTGAATGGCGGCACAGAAAGCTGGCTCGTCTGTGCAGATGACGGCAACGCAGATGCATTCGATTTCGAGATAACGGGAGGCGTAGGGGATGTCAGTCAAATGGTGATCACCGATGAATCCGGAGTCATACTTTCCCTTCCATCTTCGACCCTCATCGATTTCGAAGGCTCTGGAGCCGGGACAGTGCTGGTGTGGCATATGCGCTATGCCACCGGATTGAGTGGATTGGTAGAAGGCAATCAGATTCCAGATGATATCATCGGTTGCTACGCATTATCCAATCCGATTGAAATCGTGAAGGAGACAGGAGCAGATTGTACTACGGGACTATCCCAATGGGATGCTGTTCCATTTTCCATCTTCCCTAATCCGGTGGTCGATAGACTCCAATTCGAGTTGAAGGAGAAAGTCGATGAACTTCAGATTCAGATCCTAGCGGTCACAGGAGAGGTGGTCTACTCAGAACAGACTCTAAGCACCGGTCTAGTGTCTATCGATCTTTCGTTCTTATCCAGAGGGCTATACCAGATCATGGTCACTGATGGAAACGGCCGTCTACATGCGGCCAGCTTCACAAAGTAAGTCGTGTTCTCCCCGGAACTCGGCCAAGCGGTCCTCAGCGCATTGGGACGGGACAGCTCTCTTCCCATCCAGTCATCACGGGTCAGTGGCGGAGACATCAATGAGGCCTTTTGCCTTCGTATAGGCGCGGAAGACTATTTCCTGAAGATCAATATTGCTGAGCGCTTCCCGAAGATGTTCGAAAAGGAAGCCCAAGGTCTTGCTCTTCTGGCCGAGTGCAGTGAATTCTCGATTCCTAAGGTTCTTACCGTGGGTGAATCAGGAAATCGTCAATTCCTACTTATGGAATACCTAGGATCAGGCAGTCGGAATTCAGCCTTCTGGGAGGTCTTCGGTCGTAGACTGGCCGATATGCATAAGTCGAGCTGGGAATCATTCGGTCTGGAACATGACAACTATATCGGCTCACTGGAGCAAGACAACACCCCTACGCCTACATGGTCATCCTTCTTCAGGGATTCCCGCCTGAAACCCCTCAGCTCGCAAGCACATCGAAATGGTCTCCTGACCTCTGATGATATTCACCTCTTCGACCGCATCTACGAGCGATTGGACACTCTTTTTCCAAAAGATGCCCCTGCCCTATTGCATGGCGACCTGTGGTCGGGCAATTTCATGTGTGGGTCCGATGGAGAGGCGACCATCTATGACCCAGCCGTCTACTACGGTCATCGGGAGATGGATCTGGCCATGAGCATGCTTTTCGGAGGTTTCGATCAGCGATTCTATGCCGCTTACGATGAGGCCTTTCCTTTGGAACCCGAATGGCAAGACCGAGTGGACCTCTGCAATCTCTATCCGCTCTTGGTCCATGTGCTGCTTTTC
>JABDLZ010000140.1 GCA_013001705.1 Flavobacteriales bacterium | reverse complement strand
GCATGGACCGGCTCTGGACCCTATGCTGAGAATAATACATTCAATACCGATCAGGTGGAGATATCGAATATCCCCTCGGTGACCTTTATCCTACAGAATCAAGAAGACCCCTTGCTCGCGGGATATGGATTCGGTCTTCGCTCCAGATTATTGGGCTACTTCATCCGTGCCGATTGGGCGTGGGGTGTGGTAGATGGTAGAACTTTACCCTCAGAGTTCTATCTTTCGCTCAATCTGGATTTCTGAATGGACCTACAGACCCTCGTCATCCTACTACTCACTGGACTCACCGCAGGTATGCTGGGAGGATTTATAGGTGTGGGTGGAGGCATCATCGTTGTGCCCGCTATGATCTACTTCTTGGGAATGAATCAATTCCAAGCACAGGGTACGAGTTTGGCCATGATGCTACCCCCCATCGGTATACTCGCGGTGATGAACTACTATAAGGCCGAGGCGGTAGATATGCGAGCTGCGATGATCCTCGCAGGAGCCTTCATCATCGGAGGCTATCTGGGCTCGAGGTATTCACTACGATTGGACCCCAACAAGGTCAAACTGGCCTTCGGTATATTCATGCTTCTAGTGGCGGTACGTATGACTTGGAACGCATGGAAATCACTCAACACATGAGCTTGAAGAACAAGGTCACGCAATTGGCCGAAGAGCATTGGAACCGCGTACGAGAGATCCGGAGGCATATGCATGCACATCCCGAACTGTCTTTTGCCGAACATCAGACCATGCAATTCCTCTCAGATCAACTGACCGAGGCAGGAATAGAGCATCGCACCGGAGTAGCGGGTACGGGTATCGTTGCTGACATCCAAGGTAGGTCGGAGGGAAAAGTGGTCGCACTGCGGGCCGATATAGATGCTTTACCGATCAAAGAAGAATCAATTGCAGAATACGCCTCTAAGAACCAAGGGGTCATGCATGCCTGTGGGCATGATGTACACAGTGCTTCGCTGATGGGAGCAGCATTCGTACTGCACGCTCTCCGTGAAGAATTCGAGGGGACGGTTCGCTGCATATTCCAGCCGGGAGAAGAAAAGATACCCGGAGGAGCCAGTATGATGATTGCAGAAGGGGTCTTGGATGAACTGCCTGTGGAATTGATCATCGGGCAGCATGTGTTCCCTGAATTGCCCGCTGGTGAGGTGGGATTTAGACCTGGGATGTACATGGCTTCAGCAGATGAGGTCTATATAGATATCTATGGACGAGGAGGTCACGGAGCCATGCCTCATCTCAATATCGACCCGGTAGTCATCATGGCCGAGGTCATCAGCAATCTGCAGCATCTTGTAAGCAGACATGCCAAAGCGACCATACCTACAGTACTCTCATTCGGCAAAGTGACCGCAGATGGTGCGACCAATGTCATTCCGGAAAAGGTCTCCTTGGTAGGCACCTTCCGTACCATGGATGAGCCGTGGAGGGCCAAGGCGCATGAGTTGATCACTGAGATCACTCAGAATATCGCTCAAGCACATGGAGGCAGAGCAGAAGTGGAGGTTCTGAAGGGGTATCCATTTCTCAAGAACGATGAACAATTGACAGCAGCCTGTATGGACTCCGCTCAAGAATTCTTGGGTGAGGATCAAGTACGACCATTGGATATCCGAATGACCGCAGAAGACTTTGCTTACTATTCCCACCACGTACCGGCCTGTTTCTATCGGCTGGGAACGGCATCACCTGACGGCAAGAGATTCACGGACTCGGTCCATACTCCGCGATTCGACATCGATGAAGATGCCTTGAGAACGGGTGCGGGCTTGATGGCCTATCTGGCCTTGGAGGCTCTTGATTCTTAGTTGGCCACTTCGCTCAAGAAGCGGATGCGCATCAAGCGTAGTTCTTCATCGGAGAAATCACCATCGAACTCCTCTACAGCGGCATCTATGGAGTCGTCTTCGGCTTCTTTGAAGTACTCGAATATCTCCTCTTGGCTATCCTCATCCAATAGGTCATCCAAGTAGTAGTTGATATTGACCTTGGTACCTGAATAGACGATGGCCTCTATCTCAGAGACGATCTGCTCCATGTCCATACCCTTACTCGAGGCGATATCTTCCAGAGGCAGTCGCTTGTCGATATTGGTGATGATATGGACCTTGTTGGCAGATTTGTTGGCCACTGATCGTACCACCATGTCCATGGGTCGATCGATCTCGTTCTCCTTCACATACTTAGCGATCAAGTCGATGAAGGGTTTCCCGAATTTATTGGCCTTTCCACTACCTACACCAGCGATATTGATCAGCTCATCCATGGTGATGGGATAGCGTATGGCCATATCCTCCAATGAGCTTTCTTGGAAGATGATGTAAGGGGCCAGATTACGCTTGTCTGCTTCTTTCTTACGCAGGTCCTTGAGCATATCCATGAGCACAGGGTCTCCGGCATTTCCGGCCTTGGCACCTCCGATCACTGACTCATTAGGGTCGCTGGCATAGCTGCGCTCCAGAAATAACTTGATGGGTCGAGGAGATTTCAGGAAGTCTTGTCCCAAGGGGCTCAATTTCAATTGGCCATAGGTCTCTATCTCCTTGGTCAGGATGCCTGACACCAGACAGTGACGGATGATACTGTTCCAGTAGGAAGGTTCTTGGTCATCACCTGCACCGAATTGCTCTAATTGATGATGATTGTAGGTCTTGACATCGGCTGTCTCTTTTCCGATCAGCACGTTGACCACATGTTTCATCTGATGCTTCTCTTTGACGGCTTTGACGGTCTCCAGAATCAACGTCAGGTCTTCTTTGACCTCCACACTCTCTTTGGGATGCGCGCAGTTATCACACATCTTGGTGCATCGCGCCTCATCGAATTCCTCTCCGAAATAGTACAACAGGAATTTACGTCTGCAGACGGAGGTCTCGGCATAGCTCACGATGTCTTGCAGCAACTGCTTACCGATCTCCTGTTCGGCCACAGGCTTACCTTGTAGGAATTTCTCCAGCTTCTCGATGTCCTTGTAGCTATAGAAGGCCAGACATTTTCCTTCTCCGCCATCTCGTCCGGCCCGGCCTGTCTCCTGGTAATAGCTCTCGATACTCTTAGGTATATCGTGATGGATCACATAACGTACATCCGGTTTGTCGATACCCATACCAAAGGCAATGGTCGCTACGATGACATCCACATCCTCCATGAGGAACTGATCCTGGGTACGTGCACGGGCTGAGGATTCCATACCGGCATGGTAAGCCAATGCCTTGATACCGTTCACCCGCAGGGCTTCGGCCAATTCTTCCACTTTTTTACGGCTCAAGCAATACACGATACCGGATTTTCCTTCGTGCTTCTTGATGAATTTAATGATGTCTGAGAAGACATTCTCTTTAGGGCGGACCTCGTAGTAGAGGTTATCCCGGTTGAATGAGGCTTTGAATACACGGGCATTCTCACGACCCAGATTCTTCAGGATGTCCAACTGGACCTTTTCTGTAGCAGTTGCCGTCAATGCGATCACAGGCGTATCGGCAATCTCCTTCATGATAGGCTTGAGCCGCCTATACTCCGGTCTGAAATCATGTCCCCACTCACTGATACAGTGGGCTTCATCGATAGCGAAGAAGGAGATCTTCACACTGTTGAGGAATTCCACATTCTCATCCTTGGTGAGGGATTCAGGTGCTACGTAGAGCATCTTGGTGACTCCGGACACCACATCTTCCTTCACCTTGGCGAGCTGACTCTTATTCAGGCTGCTATTGAGGAAATGGGCTACGCCATCATCTGCTGAGAATCCTCTTATGGCGTCTACCTGATTCTTCATGAGAGCGATGAGCGGGGATACCACGATGGCCGTCCCTTCCATCATGAGAGCAGGCAATTGATAGCACAGGGATTTACCACCACCGGTGGGCATGATCACAAAAGAGTCATTCCCGTCCAGGATATTCTGTATGATGGCCTCTTGCTCACCTTTGAAGGCCGTGAATCCAAAGAATTTCTTGAGTGCTTGTCGGGGGTTCTGCTGCGCCTCAACGGCTGCGATGTTTTCAGACATGACCTTGCATTAAGGTTAATGGAATAGAATGTAGAAGTCTGTAAAGACCCTAATTTAAGACATTCGCGCGTATGAGTGGGGATTTTTCATCGATACTTCTATGACGTTCATAATACTTTGTAAAGCATTGGTCATCCTTGCTTGTACAGTCGATGTCATCCCTACTTTTGAAACTGAGTATTCCTGATCAATCAAGCACAACTTGGAAGAGAAGAATCAAGGAGAAATGAGCTTTCTCGAGCATCTGGAGGAACTCCGGTGGAGGCTCATCCGAGCAGCTATTGCCATAGTGATAGGAGCCGTGTTGGCACTGTCGCTGAAGGATCTGCTATTCGAGAAGATCATCTTTGGACCGGTAAAGGATTGGTTTCCGACCAACCGTTTCCTCTGTGGTATATCCGATACCTTATGTCTTACCGATAACAGCAGCGTCTTCCAAGCGCTCAATCTGCCCACACAGATCACCGTCTATCTCATGACAGGAGTGATCGTGGGTATCGTGCTCGCCTTTCCATATATCTTCTATCAGATCTGGTCCTTTATCGCTCCGGGGCTTAAAGACAGGGAGAAAAAACAGGCGAGAGGGATTACTGTGTGGGTGAGTCTGCTGTTCTTCTTGGGCATATCATTCGGCTACTTCATCATTGTGCCCATATCTGTGCAGTTCTTCCTCAATTTCTCCTTGAGCGATCTGGTGAAGAACGAATTCACCATCAACTCCTATGTCTCTACGGTCACCATCATCACCTTGAGTACGGGCATCCTCTTCCAATTGCCCGTGGTGGTCATGATACTGGCCCGATTGGGGCTGATCACCCCGGCATTCCTGAAGAAATACCGCAAGCATGCCTTGGTCGGAGTTCTACTCCTATCGGCCATTATCACACCTCCTGATATCTCTTCGCAGATCTTGGTGACCTTCCCTATCATGTTGCTGTATGAGTTGAGCATCATTATTGCAGCACGCATCCAACGAAAAAGCAAGCGGAATCCGGATAGCACCGGTATCCAGACACGATGAGTTCACACATGATCCCATGCATATCCCGGTTTTTCACGTTCTGTGGGCTGATGATCCTGACCTTGGGTGGGGTCGGTCAGACGACTGTCGTGCAAGGCTATGTCAAGGATGCAGTGACCCAAGAAGGACTCCCATTCGTCAATCTGGCCTTCAAGGGTACCAAGACCGGAACGACCACCGATGTGAATGGATTCTACCGCATAGAATCCTACTACGTCTCAGATTCCCTGGTGTGCTCCTATGTGGGCTATAAAAGACAGACCAAGCGGGTACGTAGGGACCGTGAGCAGACCATCGATTTTCAACTGGAATCGAGTTCTGTCGACCTACAGGAGGTGGTGGTCAGGGCGTCTGAATGGGAGAATCCGGCACATCCCATCATACGGGCCGTACAGCGCAATAAGGATGTCAACAACCGGGAGAAGCTCGAGGCCTATGAGTACGAGGTATACAACAAGGTCGAATTCGACCTGAACAATATCTCCGAGCAATTCACCCAGAAAAAGCTCTTCCGTTCGTTCGATTTCATCTTCGACAATATCGATTCTACCGAGCAAAAGCCCTTCCTGCCCCTCTTCATGACCGAATCCATCTCCGATTTCTACTACCGTCAGAGTCCGAAGTCCGAGAAGGAGGTCATCAAGGCTACCAAGGTATCTGGGGTGAAGAATGAGAGTATCTCCCAGTTCTTGGGTGATATGTATCAGAATGTCAATATCTACAACAACTACATCTTCATCTTCGGGAAGAACTTTATCAGCCCCATCGCCAATTCCGGATTCTCGCACTACAAATACTACCTGAAGGATAGCGCATTCATCGATGATAAATGGTGCTACCAGATAGAATTCATTCCCAAGCACAAGCAGGAACTCACCTTCAACGGAGAGATGTGGGTCAACGATACGACCTATGCCGTGAAGCGTATGGAAGGAGCGATCGCCAAGAGCGCTAACATCAACTTCATCTCCGATATGCGGGTGAGACAGGAATATGATGAAGTAGAGGATGAAGTATGGATGCTGACCAAGGACGACCTGGTCATCGACTTCAATCTGGGAGAGAAGACCATGGGTCTCTATGGCCGGAAATCCACCTCATACAAGGACTTCGTTATCAACCGACCGCGTGATGATGACTTCTATTTCGGAGCGGAGAATATCATCCTGGCTGAGGATGTCAATAGCAAGAGTGATGAGTACTGGGAGCAGGCCCGGCATGATAGCCTGACCATCAATCAGGCAAGGATTTACTCCATGGTCGATAGCCTGAAGAAGGTACCTCAGTTCAACACCTATGTGGATATCCTGACACTGGCCATCACAGGATATAAAGAGGTGGGACTTTTCGAATTGGGGCCCTATTTCACCGTCTACAGCTATAATCCGGTAGAGGGGAGCCGGCTGAGACTGGGAGGCCGTACCAGCAATAAATTCAGCACACGGGCCATGATAGAGGGCTACGGGGCCTATGGTTTCAAGGACAAGGAGTGGAAGTACATGATCGGGGGCCTATACTTCTTAGAAAAGAAACCCCGGGTATGGATAGAAGGGAAATACAGCAAGGACATCGAACAGCTGGGACAGAGTAACAATGCCTTCCAACAGGATAATGTACTCTCATCAGCGCTGAGGCGGAATCCCAATAACAAGCTCACCATGCTGGAAGAAGTCGATCTGGCCCTGCAGAATGAGTGGTTCGATGGATTCTCCAGTGGTGCTGAACTAGAGACGCGTAGATATCAGGCCAGGGGAGCCTTGGTCTACGAGCGATTCGACCCGATCGAGGATCAAGTGGTTGCAGTACCAGAATTAGCTACTACAGAGCTCAAATTGAAGACTCGTTTTGCCTACAAAGAGAAGTATGTCTATGGGGAATTCGAGCGGGTGAGTCTAGGTACACGATTTCCGGTACTCACAGCAGAGATCGGACTGGGGATGCAAGGTCTCTTCGGAGGGCAATACGAGTACCGCAAGGTGCGACTCGGTATGCAGCACAAGGTCAGGATGGGCTTCTACGGAAATCTCGACTATCGATTCGAAGCCGGTAAGCTCTGGGGCGATCCCTTGCCCTATCCTTTGCTCTTCCTCCATCAGGGAAATGAGACTTTCTTCTACGATGAGAGTTCATATAACACCATGAACTTCTTCGAATTCATTTCGGATGAGTATGTGTCTGGAGCAGCTACTTGGCATCTGGAAGGATTCTTCCTGAACCGTATACCGCTTCTGCGTAAGCTCAAGTGGAGGGAGGTACTCAGCATCAAAGGAGTGATCGGGCGCTATGATGAGAAGAACAGCACAGCTCTCAACCTATTGGATAACTCCTTCACCTTGGAACGCATGCCCTTCGGTGAGGCGGGGGTAGGTATCGAGAATATCTTCAAGATACTCCGGATAGACGCCCTTTGGCGATTGAGTTATTTGGACAATCCTAACATCGTCAAATTCGGCATACGGGCTAAATTCCAGCTGGATTTCTAATGAACTACATTGCAGCGTGATACTCCGAGCAGAAGATATCGTCAAGAAATACGGAAAACGCACCGTGGTCAAGGGCGTGAGTGTAGAGGTCTCCCAAGGTGAGATCGTAGGATTGCTCGGACCCAATGGAGCGGGAAAGACGACCTCCTTCTATATGATCGTAGGGTTGGTCACGCCACTGAATGGACGTATCTTCTTGGACGAAAGGGACATCACCGAAGAGCCCATGTACCGAAGAGCGCAATTAGGGGTGGGTTATCTACCGCAAGAAGCCTCGGTATTCAGAAAGCTCACTGTGGAAGATAATCTGAAGGCCATCTTGGAAATGACCAAGTTGAGCAAGAAGGAGCAGGAGCTCAAAGTGGAATCCTTGATCGATGAATTCGGCCTAGGACATGTCAGAAAGAACAGGGGCGATTTCTTAAGTGGA